>JAJFID010000220.1 GCA_021775325.1 Rhodospirillales bacterium | reverse complement strand
CGTGGCACATATCATACGAACCCTCGGACAGGGCGTGCCCGACCGAGACGCGTTGATCAAAAACAAAGCACTCGCCATCCCAAAGGCTGTCTTTCTCCGGTATGGTTTCCAGATACTTCAGGATACCACCCCGCAGATGATAGACTTCTTCAACACCTTGCTGACGCAGGTAGGCTGTAGATTTTTCGCATCGAATGCCGCCCGTGCAAAACATGGCAACACGTTTGTTGGTGTGTAGGAGATCGCTGTCCTGGACCCACTGAGGGAACTCTCGGAATGACGTCGTGCCAGGACTGACCGCGCCCCGGAATGAACCGATTTCAACTTCATAGTCGTTGCGGGTATCTACAACGACCACATCAGGATCGGAAATCAAATCGTTCCAGTCCTCCGGACGTACGTACGTACCAACAGCATTGACAGGATCGATATCCGGCTCACCCATGGTTACGATCTCCCTTTTGAGACGAACTTTCATGCGCAGAAAGGGTGCCTGACTGGCCCATGATTCCTTATGCTCGATTGTGGAGAACCGAGGGTCGCAACGAAGATAACTCAGGACTGCATGTACACCTGACTCCGATCCGGCAATCGTGCCGTTGATGCCCTCGCGGGCCAGCAACAATGTGCCCATGACGCCTTCTTCGCAGCATTTTTCCTGCAGGGGTTTTTGCAACGCCTCGAAATCTTCGAGGCGAACAAATTTGTACAATGCAGCAACGAGGTATTCTGTCATTGGATTACCCAGACAACATAGTTTCACGGAGCCGTTTTAGGCAGTCAGGCTGCAAAAAACAATACTTCAGGGCACGGGTACCTCTACTGGCTTGTCATGCCGACCGCCTCGTTCTGTCCACCACATGACAACAATCGCCAACACGCCCAGGATGGCAAAGCCCGCGACCAGGGGCACAACCGTGCCATCAAATATCTGACCAATGACCGTGCCCAGCAAAACGGATATCAGTGTCGAGACGGATCCGATCACCGCGGCGCCTGTACCGGCAATATGCCCCAGGGGCTCCATGGCAAGTGCGTTGAAATTGCCAAACAAAATCCCGATACACAAAAAACAGCCGACAAAATATGCCATGTTCAAGGCAAATGGCGGCGGCGCGCTTACACTTACCGCATACAGAAAATAGACCAGCGACAGCGCGGTCATAGATTTGAGGGCATACGAAGACAACAACCGCATTCCAAACCTCATCACCAACTGCGCATTGAAGAAGGACGATAGCCCTATTGCGAGGGCCAACACCGCAAAATACAGGGGAAACAAATCTGTAATATCGTATATGACTTCAAACATCTGCTGGGCTGAAGACAAATATCCAACAAAAGAACTGAAAACCAGACCGGCAACAATTGTATATCCAAATGCAATGCGACTACCGCAGGTCTCTTTAACGCCACCCCAGATAACACCGATTGAAAACGGTACCCGCCGTTCAGAAGGGAGGGTTTCCGGCTGCCGGAGAGCGAACCAGATCCAAGCTATGATGGCGAGGAGCAGGAACATCACAAAAATGCTGCGCCAATGCGACACCATCATGATCCCCTGTCCTACTACCGGCGCCAGCGCGGGCACCATGATGAACACCCCCATGATGAAGGACATGATACGTGCCATTTCGCGCCCTTCATACTGATCACGCACCAGGGCAATACAGACAATACGTGGTGCCGCCGCCCCTACCCCCTGCAACACACGACCAACCAGCATTATTTCGAAGTTTGACGACAATATGGACAGGAGACACCCAATTACGAAAATCACATAACCACTATAAATCGCCCGCTTTCGGCCAATGCTGTCCGATAGTGGACCGTAAATCATTTGCGCGAAACCCAGTCCCAGGAAAAGCGCTGTGACAATCAGTTGCTGGTCGTTGTCCGCCTGAACGCGCAGATCAGTGCCAATACTGGGCAACGCCGGAAGCATGCCGTCGATTGACAGCGCGATCAGCGATATCATGAGTGCCATCAGAGGCACGAACTCGCCCATTGACAGGGCAGGTCCCGAATGCTTTTTCACTATTCTTGGCTCCACGCCATACGTTTTTCTGTGCTAAGGGGACATCTCATGTTAGAAGAATTCCAATATCTCTAAATCTGTTAATGTCGGAATCCTCACTATGCTTGCTGTCGTATCACCTGCCAAGAAAATGAACTTCTCGGATATTGACCGCCCCTTGTCTGCTACAGAGCCGGAGTTCTTGTCTGATACAAGAAAACTGGTAGCGGCGGCAAGGAAACTCAGTCGTTCAGACCTTCAGAAATTGATGAAGCTGAGCGATGACCTGACAGACGTAAATTTCCAGCGATTCAAGTCATTTAAGTCCAAACCAGACACCAATGACTCAAAACAAGCGGCCTTCGCATTTGCTGGCGATACGTATGTTGGTCTGGATTCCGCGACACTTGACGATAATGACCTCGAGTACGCACAGGATCATCTGCGCATCATTTCCGGGCTGTATGGATTGCTTCGCCCACTGGATCGGATTCAACCCTACCGGCTTGAAATGGGTCGCCGGCTCTCTAACGCCAGGGGTGCAGATTTGTATGAATTCTGGAATGGAAAACTGGGCAAGAGCCTGGACAAACTGGTCTCGGGGCACGCCAGCCCGACCATAATAAACCTCGCCTCCAATGAGTACTTCAAGGCGGCTCAGGCAAAATCCATGAAAGCCCGGGTTATTACGCCGGTTTTCAAGGAAATCAAGAATGGGGAAGCCAAGGTAATTGGGTTCTTCGCCAAGAAGGCACGCGGCTCCATGGCCCGATATCTCATTCAACATCGGATTGAAACGCCTGATGGTCTCAAGGCCTTCGATACAGATGGATATACGTTCCGAGCCGACCTGAGCAAAGGCGACGACTGGTTGTTCACCCGAGGTGCATAAGCATTCAGGGCTACGAGTTTGATAACGTCAGCGAAAAGTCAAATTCCGTAGCAAACCCACGTTCAAACACCCGAACGATTCGGGCCGGGAACTTTGTCTCATTGCCTAGCTTCAGGATCAACGTCTCCCCCACTTTTACTGGTGTGTCCGCCGAGTTCGCATCAAATTTGTAATCTATAGCCGCACCACCCAGAGAAATATCACGCAATAGCCCACCGCGATGGGAATGGCCATCATTGACCTCAACCTCAGTCTTAAGCTGAGCACGATGGTGTATGCGTTTGTTTACGTCAATTTCCTTACTCACTCCAACGCTCCCGCTTGCGAATCATTACATGGCAGCAATATCGTTGAAATATAATTGGATTTTGTGTGATTAATGTTAGGGTGTTGTTAGGAAAACCAGCTCCCAAGTTGAAAAAATCTGCCAATGAAACGTCATATTCTGATTGTCGACGATGATGAAATGATCCAGGCCATGGTCTCTTTCCTGGCAAAGGAAAATCACGATGTCAGAACAACCCAGGTTGGAACCGGTATCGACATGCACGCAATCCTGCAACGCGACGCGGTTGATTTGCTGGTGTTGGACTTGGGGCTACCAGATGAAGATGGGCTGGCGCTTGCAAGACAAGTCCGGTCTCGCGGAACCATACCCATCATCGTTTTGACGGGCGATCAATCCAAAGAGAGCCTAATTTCCGCACTGGAAATTGGCGTCAACGACTTTGTCCGCAAACCTTTTGATCCTTACGAACTGCAACTGAGAATCAAGAATCAGCTTCGCGATTTCAAACAACAACCGTTGAAGCCGGCACGGAAAAACTTTAGTTTCGGCGGTTACACTCTCGACAATAATTCACGAACTCTGACGTCAAAACCCGGCGACCATATTCACCTAACCCCAAACGAGTTCAGCATTCTTACTGCCCTGTTACGGCGTCCGAATTTTGCCTTTTCTAGAGGTGAAATTCTGGACGTGATTGCGCGAGGCGATGAGGAACCTTCTGACAGGGCTATAGACGTCTACATCGCCCAGTTACGGCGGAAGATTGAGCAAGACCCAAAACGTCCGCAATTTCTGAAGTCTGTTCGGGGCTATGGATACATGTTTGCCACGAGTCGTGGATAGTTTGATGCCAGTATCCAGGGCCCACGAACGCATCCATTGTTAATTCAGACCAGCCTCAGCAAGCAAAGCCTTCACGTCCGCAACTGGAATACCTAGGTTGGACCCACCGTATTCAGGCAGGATCGAGGTATTAACGGCAACAACTTTGCCATTGATGTCCAACACTGGTCCACCGCTTCCACCGTGCGTCGTTTCTGCGTCATACACTATAGTCGACGTGGTGGCCTGACTCACTATCCCGCGACTGGAAAGCGGCGCAATATACCCGTTTTTAGCCAAGCGAGCCGCCACACTCCAAAACTCAATGTCATCAAGTTCACGAAGTTCTTTGATAAACCCTTCCCCGGATTGAGCCAACATGGATCGGAGGCCCGTAGGATATCCCATCACAATTACCTCGTTTCCGAGCGCCGGTGCTTCATCAGCGAGCGCCAGCCCCGTCACGTCCATTATCACATCCACAGGACGTAAAATGGCGAGATCACGCGTTTCGCTTTCTTTCATTAATTCAATGGTAAAAGGTGTGTCCCGACCAGGCCTGTATGCGATGAAATTGATCATTACGGGCTCGAGCCCGCGACTGGCCATTATCTGCACATTTGCATCTTCCTCCCACGGCAACGCCACATGTTTATTGGTGATCAACGCCGGTCTGTCACCAACGAAAAAACCGGTGCCTGTGAGTTGGCGCTCAGCAATCGGTCCCTCTCCCACCAGGGTTAGCAATGGTTGCCCCAGCGGTGACACAAGTGGTTGCCCATTTCGGTCTACGGCATAGCGCATAAATCGACCGCTAGAGCTTTCCTGAAAACCGTAGGATGCCTGAAGGAATATGACTGAGGGTGTGGAGTCCGCGATAACCCTAGCGTTTGCCTCACTGCGATGCTCCAGTTCGGCAAGACGGTCCGCATTCGCTGACAGACGGAGTTCAAATTCCTGCTGTAGTTCGACGAGGTCACCAGGTGCCAATGCTTCCGCCGCGGAACGAGACAGAGCACTGGCAAAACTGTCCATGCGGCTGGAGCTGTTTTCAATCTGCCCTTGCAACAAGGCGTTCAGGCGATTTTGTTGGTAAGCCATTGTTGCAAAAGCGACCAGGACAATCACAACGCCAAGCCGGAAGAGCATCGTTGTTTCCTGCGCGAGGCGACGCAGAAGAGCAAAACATGTATTGGCCAATCGAATTCCCAGGGGCTTTCGGCTGACCCGGAGATACATAAAACCATCATTCAGTATATCACCAACCATTTTGCGCCCGGGCCTGTCCTTGCGGTACAATTTGAACCGAGAAAGAGGACCGATATCGCCGAACTCAATCATGTCACAATGCTCAAGCCTGTGGTGAGTAATTCTGGAACCATTCACCCAGATAACTTCGCCCTCGAGCGCAGTAATTTCGTATGTGCCGTCAACATACCGAAGAAGCACCAACGGCTCATCCACAGGTTCTTCAGGTATGGATTCAGTAACATGCAACAACCGATTTGCACTCAGGGAGATCGCCAGTTCCTGGCCACTCAACCACGTCACAGTCCCGCGTGACGGTCCGGTCAAATGCTCCAGCGCAATTGTTCCTGTTACGAAGAGATCACTTGGCTCATCTGGCATTGTCAGCACCCGTATCCCCGAAAATCACGCCGAACGCGCAGGATTATTGCACAATCCCGGGCATCTTCATAACTGTTCGCCAACTGCACCAAATTCGGCATAACAACATACTCCGCCTAATGCGAGTCAGGAGGTAGCAAGACAGAATACGATCTACGCGCCGAAGGTCGGCCCAAGTGCGCCGAGCCGCACACCTTTTCTCAGATTCCTGTAATCGACCACGTCCAGCCTGCAAGGGTGTGCGCCCGGTGATTCCGCAACCAGAACTTCGTTCGAAATGGGCTCGAAATCTGCTCGAAAATGGACCGAGCTTTTCACCACCACGATGTGTTGATCGGCAGGTTCAATGCCCATGTGCCGAAAAATCTCAAGGTCCAGACACTGGCATCGTTCACTGCCGACAACTACCCGTACATCGGATTGACCATCGATAACGCGTAACACAGCCATTGGACCGAGCTCTCCCACAAAACCACCGTACATGGTTCCTGAAAACAGAATATTCCCATCACCCAGCGCCTCGACCAGGAACTTCCCATTGTATGGATGTTGGCCGGGTTGGCCGGATTTTCCACCCAGCGACAAAGAAATCTCGGCTCCGATACCGACCTCATGAGCCTTCGACACCGCATCCGGATCATCCAGTAGCGCGAGGACGGCTCCTTGCGCCCGACCTTCAATCAGGGCTGTCAACACGCCAACCGTATCTGAACTGGCACCCGCGCCGGCATTGTCCTGAGCGTCGGCGATAACTATTGGTCCCTGTGTGTGTGCCATTGCACGGCGGACGGCTTCCTGAGGCGGGATTAACTGATCGCAAAACTGAGCCTCTGCATCCAGCAGGGCCTGATACAGTTCGTCAACAGCAGTATCCGCCCCAAGTTGCGTTTTTCCGTAGGCCACGACGGCGGGGCCAGCATCGTGGATGTCGGCGGCCGGAAATCCCATGGACAGCTCCGCAGACAAAACACTGTCACCTCCCATATCTGTTGCTTTCGCATAAAGCTCCGCGCAAGGCGTGCTACCCGTGTGCTGGGCGGTCAGCGGCACCAGGAAAGGGGAACGGCGCCAGGCTTTGAAGATTGAGTGGCCGTCCAGAGCATACTTCAAGTGGTGTAAAACCCGCGCGCCAGTGGCCGCCATATCGATATGAGGATAGGTCCTGAATATGGTGATAGCCGTCGCATGTTCACACATGGCGTCGGTGGTGTTGGAATGGAGATCGAGGCTAACTACGACGGGCATTTTGTTGCCAACAACTTCGCGGATACGGCGCAGTAGTTCTCCCTCTCCATCTTCATGCGACTGAACAACCATTGCGCCGTGTAGATCCAGATAAATGGCATTAATGTCGCCAGCCTCTTGAATGCCGTCCAGCATACGAGAAACGATCCGCTCATATGCGTCGTCCGTCACATATGAAGACGGTTCCGCTGAACACCATAGAATTGGGATTAAGTCCCAGTCGGTCGTTCGCCGGGCCGCATCCACAAAACCGGCAATAGGTATGTTGACCTCAACCATGCGCGTTAACACCTGGTCGCCAACAAGTAACTCCGGCCAGGCGTCTCGTTTTTCAAACTCTTCATACGTCGCCACTGTTGGCGCAAAAGTATTGGTTTCATGCTGAAAACCAGCAATAGCAATTCTCACGGGCTTTTTCCTGTAACTGTTATGCAATCCAACTCTATCCTTCTCCCCGTCACAAAGGGAACATTTTTTCGCCGTTGTTGTCGCCGCAGCATGTACCCTATGTTTGAGAAGGAATGGAGAAGAACATGCCAACACAAATCGGAAACAAGTGGTTCGAACACAAGCGCATTGACGATGACATTATCTTGATATGGGAACCGTACGTGGATCCTTTATTGCGGTGTAACATCTGGTTGGTACGCGGCTCAAAACGCGATGCGTTGATCGATAGCGGCCTCGGCGTCGTCAGTCTCAAACAGGCCGTCGACCACCTGTTCGAAAAACATATTACTGCGGTCGCCACACACTACCATCTGGATCATGTGGGGTCCCTATGTGACTTCGATGATCGCGTCATTCATGCTCTGGAAGCTGAACAACTGACCGAATCTGATATGGGTGGCGGGTTGTTAAAATCAGACTATTCCGAAGCCATGTCCGAGGCACTTGAAGCAGTCGGCTACCCGCTGCCAGAAGAGCTGATTTCAGCACTCCCCTACAAAGGGTACGATCTCACAACCTATACAACGCCAAGAACAACGGCGACCCGTACGGTCGAAGAAGGCGACGCGATTGAAATTGGCAATCGGCGTTTCGAAGTACTGCATTTGCCAGGTCATTCACCGGGCAGTATCGGTTTATGGGAAAAAGAAACAGGCATCCTTTTTTCCGGTGATGCAGTTTACGACGGCCCCTTACTGGATGAACTGGAAGATTCTTCCATTCCTGACTATATACAAACCATGAAACGATTGCGTGAGTTACCGGTCCGGGTTGTCCATGCAGGACACGACCCGAGCTTTGGTCGGGAACGTCTGATCGAGCTAGTCGATAAGTATCTGGGATGCCGCGCCTGACACATTGAAAAATACGCCAGACCCTGAATGTCTGGAAAAATTGAGTATGAAGTGCTATACTTGTTATGGAAATCAAGGAGAATTCGCTATGCTACGCTCCGCAATAATTGCCTGTTTTGCGACGTTTTCTGTATTCCTGACGGGAATGGGCAATGCCGCAGCCACGCCACAGATGCTTGCTGTGGCAGCGCTTGAAAATCCGCAGAATTTGATTTGCGAGGATGGTGTGTGTTCCGTTGAACTCAGCGCCATCTGCCTTCAGAAAAACCGTCGTTTTCCGGGATCACAAAGCGTTTACCATCCTTACGATCCAGACTCTATCCAGTTGGTCATCCACGATGTTGACGGCAATGAACTGCGCCTGATCGCGGATGATTATGCGGCCATCCGATCCAAACGGACATTTACGGCTGTGACAGTACGGATTGATGAAAACACCTTGAAGGGGCTGGGTGCTGTCGATGCCGCCATCGTGGTGGCTGAGGATACGACACTCGTGCCGGACCCCATTCCGTTTGACAACTATCCCCATACTGCGGACGAAATTGCGTATACTGCAGGGCCTCTCCGGATCATGGCGTCAGGATGGATGGCAGGCGATGGTGATCAGACCGTGGCCGCCAGGCTCATGAACAAGATGCTGAATGGCCTGACGGACAATACGACTGGTGGTGATCTGTGGCATTCCGCAACGGGCCTCGGTGAAATCCCAACCGATGCCGGTGAAATACAGGCCAAGGCCATTCTTGATTCCTGTGTTTCCAAAGCGGCTGGCGATGCAAACGCCCTCCGGCGGTGCCTGGAAATGAAGCACGACTCCACCATGTACCAGATGAACCTGGATTTCTGGGACGCGGCGGGCGCTGGCAGTTGAGTCAGGCACGATAGACTGACAGGCAGACGCAGTGTCGTTTGACCTTGATCCCCGGCTTGAGCACGACACGACGCCGGTTGCGGAATTGCCGTTGTCGCGGGTCGTACTCATGAATGATGCACGCTTTCCTTGGCTTATTCTGGTTCCCCATATTGTCGGTCTGACCGAAATGCATGATCTGCCACCGGCAGAGATCATGCAGTTGACCAAGGAAGCAACCACCGTTTCGCGCATCCTACAGAAACTGACGGATGCTCATAAGATGAACATTGGTGCACTCGGCAACGTGGTTTCCCAACTTCATGTCCATGTTATCGCACGTTTCGAAGGCGACGCGGCCTGGCCAGCGCCGGTCTGGGGCGTGGGTGAGTCGGAACCCTATGAAGATGCCGCCCTAGCTGATCTCATAGAAAACATCAGGGCGGAACTTGAACTGGCTTTTGACGCATAATCGCCGATCCCCTAACAGGGTTATTGCCGGATACCACGACCGCTCCTAGTCTTGTGAAAATATCACAGAATCGAGAATCATCATGATTTCTAACACGCTGGAAGTGAATGGCGAGCGCCTGTGGGACACACTCGAGGTTTCGGGCGAGATTGGAAAATTCCGAGAAACCGGCCTGCGCCGACTGGCCCTGACACACGAAGACAAACAGATGCGCGACGTGTTTGTGGCCTGGTGTAAGGATGCAGGCTGTACGGTGGAGGTGGATCATCTGGGCAATATTTTCGCAACCCGCCCGGGCACGGATCACAGTCTGCCAGTGGTATCGTGTGGCAGCCACCTGGATACCCAGGCCAACGGCGGCAAGTATGATG
>JAJFID010000219.1 GCA_021775325.1 Rhodospirillales bacterium | reverse complement strand
GCTATCGGTCTTGGAACCACGAATGTCCTCAACATTGAAGATCGTATCAGTGAAGGCCGTACCATTCCACGTGCCGGTCGCAGACAACAGGTGCATGTCAACTTCAAGGTCCGCAACACCGCTGCGGTCGTAACGCACCCGGTCAAAACCGTCGCCACCATCAACAAGATCATTACCCGCTTCGGTGATAAACCGATCGTCGCCACTGCTGCCGATGAGGATATCGTCGTAAATGAAGTTATCCAGACCGGTATCAATCGTGCCGCGGATTTCGTTGAAGTTGGCATTGGTTATGGTGTCGAACCCGCCAAGTCCATCGTCCACGGTACGCGCTGCAACATTGGTGCCGCTATAAGTTTCGACCGCATCAGACAGATTGACGATGACACTGCCGCCACCTTGTTCTTCGTTGGACCAGCGATAGCTGAGGCGGGTCCAGGCACTGGTGTCCAGATCGAAGGTGTCGTCACCAGCGCTGCCGTGGAAGATGTAAGACTGGTTGCCGTCGGATATATCGATAAAGGTCGAGTCGTCGCCCTGGGCGCCGTAGATGTCCAGTTCACCATTCCAGCCATCAATGACATCCAGGTTCATCAGGGTGTCTGTACCCACGAGAATGTCATCACCGTCATTGATTCCATTCACACTATCAAACTTGCCGATGGTGCTTACCGAGTCGCTCAGAGTCACGGAAATGTAATGATCCGCACCGAGGCTGTTGTAATCCAGCCGGTTCCAGAGGTTCAGCGCACCGGCGAAGTTAATGACATCGTCGCCGGTGCTGCCATTGATGGTGTCGCCGAAGCTGTTCGCATCGTTATGGCTGCCCGGCAGGATGTAATCGTCGCCCGCACCACCCGTAAGAATATCGACACCGTCACCGCCCATGAGCACATCGCCAAAGGCCGACGCCGTGAGGGTATCATTGCCGTCACCACCGATGATCGAGGTGGAAACGCCATCGGCGGATGCATCCAGTGTGTTGTCTGTGTCATCGCCCTCGAGCAACTGCTCGGTAACAACGAAGTTGGTCGCATCCAGGCCATCGAAGTTGCCATCCGTCAGCTCGATCTGCATGTCCGCAGAACCATCGCCGTCAAGATCAATCTCGAGAATGTCCGAGCCCTCTTCAGCGCGGAACTGCGTATTCCCGGACGCTGTAAACACGCCGGAGTTCAGATCAACAACCGTGCCGCTGCCCAAACCATTCAAGAAGATTAAGTCGTCTTCGAAATCGAAGTCGGAAATCGTATCCATGCCGTCGATCACGTTGGAATCGCTGGCACTGTTGTACATGAACCAGTCTTCGCCAGTGCCACCCGACAGGGTATCGGCACCGCCGCCACCGGTAATGACGTCGTCGCCGTCTTTGCCATTGAGAGTCTCAATAGCGTCGGAGCCGGAAATCAAGTCGCCGCCAGCGCTGCCGTCTACACGCTCTGTATTCAGCACCGTCTGTTCGTAGAACGTATTGTTAACGTAAACCTGTGCTGTACCCGCATCCAGATCAACATTAACGGCCTTAATACCATTGCTATCGAAGCGTATGCGATCAAAACCATCACCACCATCGAAGTAGTCGCTGCCCGCATTCGCACGGACCACATCAGCTATGGCCTGGCCGATGATTACGTCATCGAAGCTTGAGGCACGAACCTCGAAAATATCGCCCGTAATGCTATCGGTTCCACCAAGCCCGTCCAGAATTTGGTCGGCAAGCACATTACTGCCACTGATCAGTTCGGTAGCGCCCGATAGATTTACAACAATACCACTGTCGACATCGCGGAAATCGAGGCTGATATTATCGGCGCTGTTGGTAAAGGTATAAGTGTCGTTACCGCCACTGGCCTCAATCAACATCCAGTCTTCACCATCGAAGGTAATATCAACAGTGTCGTTACCCGCTGTGGTGAACAGATCCAGGCCGCCATAGACCCAGCCGTCAATCACATCCAGATTCTTCAGGGTGTCCGTACCGGACGTACCACCATCCTTGATCACGGTGCCATCAGCACCATTGATGGTCACATCGACGCTGGAGAAATTGCCGTAGTCAAGCTGATACCAGCCTCTGCCCGCACCAACGAAGTCGATGGTATCGTCGCCATTGGATGCGATGATGGTGTCGCCATTGTTGAAATCGTTTGTGCCGGGAGCGATGTAATCGTCGCCATCGCCGCCATCAAGCGTGTCTTCACCGTCGCCGCCCAGCAGCAGGTCATTGCCCGCGCCGCCTGTAATAATGTCATTGCCGTCATCGCCGTCGAGAACTTCACCCGCGCTGGTGCCAACAAGGGTATTGTCAGCAGCGTCGCCATCAATGCTGACCGCTTCGAAGAAGGCCAGATCATCTATGGTCGGTGCCGTCGTAACACCGAGCAGCGCAATCAGGGTGCCGTCGAAGGCCTCACTGCCCGAGAGCCCCGTACCCTTGACGTACAGATAACCGTCCGTGCCGTCTACGAAGAACGAGATCGTATCGGCCGCGCCGTTGGTCACCAGGTCAGCGACTTTGGTCGGGACATCGCCACCCGTCGGTGTGACCAGACCAGCGTAACTCATACCCGCCATACCCTGGAACAGAATCTGGTCAGTACCAGAAACAAAGTCAGTAATGGTGTCCGAGTTGCCGCTGGTTGAATCGGCAGCAAATTCGTAGACAAATGTATCGGCGCCATCGCCACCTGTCAGAGTATCGCCCAGACCGCCGCCGATGATGACGTCGTCACCGTCCATGCCGTAGAGGTTTTCACCAAATACATCTGTTCCCGAGATCAGGTCGCCTTGGGTCGAACCGAAGACCGTTTCGATACTGACCAGTGTATCTTCGAAATAGACGTGATCCTTCAGTCCTGATACCCGGCCAAATCCCAGATCGTCGAAATTCAGCTCAATGGTCAGACCTTCAAAACCACTGTTGTCATACCAGACTGTATCCCAGCCTGCGCCGCCGTCGATATAGTCGTTGCCGCCGCCAGCATCGAACGCCTCATTACCTGCGCCACCAATCAGAATATCGTTGAAATCCGTACCAACGACGGCGTCCAGTGCCCCAAGCAGCACATCCACGCCGCCGAGACCATCGCGGGCCTCGGTCGCATTAACGATATTGCCGCCAGAATCCGTGTTGTAATTGCCAGCAACAGTCAGACCCGCCGTCGAGAACGCCTCTGTTGACAGGTCATATGCGACGTCCAGATTGACGATTACGCCACCCGTGGCATCGTCATACCGCAACCATTCGTAGTTCGTACCGCCGGTAATGGTATCGTTGCCGATACCCAAATCAATGGAGACATCGCCTGTTTCCGTAGCGGAACCAGTATAGATATCCACCTGATCCGACCCGATGATCGTCAACCTGCCGCCATTGTCATCCAGATCGGAGAACCCAATCAGACTGTCAATCGCCAACGGATCGGTCACCCCCTTGTCGATGGTCAGAGTCGTCAGATCGAAGGCAACACCCGTGGTACCGGTCAAATTTCTATAATCAAGGAAGTAGGTGCCCGATGCATCATCCAGGTGGATGTCGTCGATACCGTCACTGCCAAGAACTGTATCGCCCGATACGTTGGAACCGGTATGAATAGTGTCATTCCCGGCACCACCATCGAGCGTGTCGTCGCCGTCGCCACCAAACAGCGTATCATCACCATCCTTGCCGCGCAGGCGGTCATTGCCACCAAAGCCGTATAGCGTATCGTCGCCGTTGCCGCCATCCAGCATATCGAGGGTGGCATCCGAACCGTACAGAGTATCGTCACCATCCAGGCCGTACAGGTAGTCGCGGAATCCACCGTCGACGCTGCCATCGATAGCACCGGATGCGTTACCGGTAACGTCGTCATCACCGCTACTACCCAGAACCAGTTCAGTAAATTCACCCTGGTCGATGCCTTCATTGCGGGTATCAGATGTGTAAATCCGCGCCAAACCGCCGTCGTTGCTGTAGAAGCTGTTGAAGGTGGTATCGGCCTCGTAATAGGTAACACCGGTGACGTCGACATCGAAGTGATCAACCAGATCAACCTTGCCGGTGTCAGCAAAGTTGTAATTGCTATCTATGGCGACACCAATGGTCAGCGTATCGTCCAGACCCGTGCTGTCGAAGCCCCAGTTCAGGTCATAATAAGGACCGCCTGTAAATTCGACGACGTCTGCATCCGTCGCGCCGGCGGAGTACTGGTGAACTTCGTCGTCACCATCACCAACAGCCGCCAGGTAGGTGTCGTCGCCATCGTCGCCGCTCAGGATGTCGTTACCGGTTCCGCCGGTCAGATCGTCGGTACCATCACCACCCAACAGGAAGTCATTACCGTCACCGCCCAGCAGAATGTCATTGCCAGCTTCGCCATAAATCAGATCATCACCGGCATCGCCCGAAATCGTATCAATACCGTTCTGACCAGCAAGAATGTCCGTACCGGTTGTTCCGGTCAGGGTATCGTTGCCTGTCGACGCACCAGACGTCAGTGCGGCGGGCGCGATGTCATAGAAGCTCAGAGTCTGGTCATCGAACTGGATGGCGTCAAATTCGATCATGTCATAGAACGTGGCAACATCAGACGTGGTGTTGTTGGTGACGGTTACAAAAGTCGTGTCACCCGAGATACCCACGTCGACGGTAAAGTCGGCCAGATCACCCTGCATGACCAGGATTTCTTCACCATAGGCGCCGTTGAGAATGTCATTGCCGCCGTTGGAGAAGAAGATCGTGTCCACATCCGACGTGCTGCCGAAGATCGTGTCATCGAACAACGATCCGGCAACAATGGTGTTGTAGATGCCGGTTGAGAAGCTGCCACCGGTGGAACTCGACGCCACAACGCCACTAACGCCCTCTAGACGGAAGACTTCGGTCACGCCATCATCGAAGAAGTCGACCTCAATGTGTTCAAACCCGTCACCGGCCTGACCCAGGATAGTGGTGGTGACCGTGGTATCTGTTTCCAGACGGTCCAGGGTCAACGTCATATCAGTGTCGCCCATCTGGGCGTTGCTCAGACCAAACCCGGTATCGCCTGAGATGTCAGTCTGCAGATCGAAGGTATCCGTGCCGCCGCCAGCGTCGGAAATGGTGTCGTTACCCGACGATGCAATGATCGTATCGTTACCCAGACCACCTTCAATGGTGTCGCTCTGGCCACCGCCGTCGATGATGTCGTCGCCGTCCCCACCATCAATGGTATCGGCGTTGAGGTCACCATTAATCGTGTCGTTACCGGCGCCACCAAATATGGAGTCATCGCCCGATCCACCAACGATGGTATCGTCACCATCTTCACCGTAGATAGTGTCGGCACCACCACCGGCATCAATCACATCGTCGCCGCCACCGGCATAAATGGTTTCGCTGGAGCCATCACCTGTAACGATGTCGTCGAAATCCGTTGCGATAACGTC
>JAJFID010000218.1 GCA_021775325.1 Rhodospirillales bacterium | reverse complement strand
TAGGTAGAAGGCAAAAAAGTACATTGAAAGATAGGCGAACCAGACCAGTGGGAGAAATACGCTCTGACCGAAGTTGGCTCCCAATTCATAAAGGCGGGAAAATAATTTTATGGTCAGAGGTGTTGCCGGATCATTTTGTCGGCTCTTCATTTCCAGCGCATGGAACTTAAAGGCTTCATCCCACGCACTCTGTTTCTCCATAGCGAGTTTTAGAGTACGATAAGCTCTCGCAGTATGATGTGAATTAAATTCGAGAAATCGAGTCAGGTGAAAACTCGTATTTTGGTGGAATTGGCAACCATGAAATCGGGGTGCCGTTGAAAACGAAGCTCTTGCAAAGTCCGTCGCTCCTCTAAACTCCCTATTTTCGAAATGTGCTGGTCCTTCGAATTTTGCATGCCTGTAACTTGTCGTTCGTACTCCCGTCTTACCGCCAGAAAAGTCCACCTTGGATCGAAACTTGGCGCGGTTAAACAGTAATCGCTTTGAAAACTTCGCATTTGCAAAACGAGCTTCACCATAGAAATTCGTCCGCAAAAAAAATACATTTGAGCGAAACTGACAGTTACGGAAAAAAACCCTTTTCCTAAATTTCGTGCGGTTGAAACGTGCAGCCGCAATAAATCGAACGCCTCCGAACTGTGCGTCCTCTGTGAAAATTGCTCTATCAAAGACGGTCAATCCGCCGAACCACACATCAGAAAATGTTGCTTTACCGCAGAATTCCGCGTGTTCGAATGTAACTTGCGGCCATCGGTTTACTTCGCCCCGGAATCGGGAGAAATTTATTTCATCTGGAAAGACAACGCCTGACAAATCTGCCAGGAAAATGGCTCCGCTTTCTTCAATAAATTGGAACACCTTGTCGTTGAAGATGCCGGTTTCACCAGTGCTCCACGATCCCTTAACCGTCAGATTCCCAGTGGCATCCCTGACAGGAGCATGGAACTGACAATAGTACGCGTCATCAATGCGCAGGAGATCGCTTTGCAGTTCCTCGAATTGACACTTGTCGAGACCACCTAAGGATCGTTCCTTTTTTGGCAATCGGTAACAACACTTCTTTTCAACATCGTCGTTCATACGGCAATTCTACCACCACGTGTGCAGCACGCAAGGGCGCAGCGGCACCTCACCTGCTACCTCTAGGGGGCCATCCCACAACCGCGCGTTTCTGGGTCTGGCACTTGGCTTACCCTCAATTGAGATATTGAAACGTTTGCCGAATGCCGGTAAGCCCGAACGCAGGATTATTGGGAGAACGATGTATGACCGCCGCTGACCTGCTCATCACCAATGCCGACATCCATACCATGGACGGGTTGAACCCCCGTGCTGACGCCATTGCCGTCCGGGATGGCCGGGTGCTGGCTGTGGGGCGGGAGGCGGATGTTACCAACGTGACCAACGGCACCACCCGGCGCATGAATGCCGGTGGCCGGGTAATGCTGCCGGGGTTTCAGGACACCCATATTCACCTGCAGGACAGCGGTATCGGCTTCCATACCGGTGTGGATCTCGCCGCTGCCACGACCATTGGCGAGTTGCAGGCACTGGTCCGCAAACAGGCCGCCGATACACCGGACAAAGTCTGGGTCCGGGGCTTGTGCTGGAACCCGTCCTGTTTTCCCGTCACCGAGCTGAACCGGCACCTGATCGACGAGGCTGTATCAGACCGGCCGGTCTATCTGATGGCATCCGACGGCCATAATGCGGTGGTCAATTCCATGGCCCTGCGCGAGCTCAACATCACCGGCGAGACGCCCCACCCGCCCAACGGTGAAATCGTCAGGGGCGACGACGGCGAGCCCAGCGGCATGTTGTATGAAGACGCCATCTGGTGGGCGCTGGGCATGCTGCCAAAACCAACCCATGACGATCATTTTGGCGGCACCCGGTTCGCCTGTGCCCACGCCAACAAACACGGCATTACCGGCGTTCTCGACGCCATGTCGGGTGAGCGGCACATGAAAGTCTATACGGGTCTGGACGAGGCGGGAGAATTGAGTTTACGGGTGGCTGCCACCAGCAAGGTCTTTCCTCATGATGATCTGGACGACGCCATGGGCCGACTTAATTTCCTGCGCCGCACCTACCGCACCGAAAAAGTCTTTATGCATTCGGCCAAGTTTTTTCTGGACGGCGTCATGGAAAACGGCACCGCCGCCATGCTGGAAGATTACGAAACCGGTGGCAATGCGCCCATCATGTTTGACGAGGAACATCTGGAGAGTCTGCTGGTGGCATTTGATGCCGACCGCTTCCAGTTGCATCTGCACACCATCGGCGACAAGGCGGTGCGGGTGGCACTGGACGGCATTGAAGCCGCCCGCCGGGCCAACGGCCCGTGGCCCGCGCTGCATCAGCTTGCCCACATCCAGTGTATCGACGATGCGGACATTCCGCGCTTTGCCGAGTTGGGGGCCGTCGCCAATTTCCAGCCACTGTGGGCCTGCCCGGAAGGTGGCACGGATATCGCCGTTGCTATGGTCGGCAATGATCGCGCAAAAAACATCTATGCCGTTAAATCCGTGATCGATACCGGCGCACCCTACGCCATCAGCAGTGACTGGTTTGTCTCCACTCTGAACCCGTTCGAAATCATGGCTGTTGCCATAACCCGGCAGAACGTGAACGACGGCCCGGACAGTCCGGCGTTTTTCGCTCATGAGTGCATTGATGTGGATACGGTGGTGCGCGGCTATACCACCAATGCCGCCGCCGGTGCGTGGCGGGCCGATACCACCGGCAGCCTGAGCCGGGGGAAATATGCCGATCTGATCATTCTGGACCGGGATATTTTCAACAGTACGCCCCCCGAGATCGCCAAAACAGAAGTTGAACTGACCATGCTGGGCGGCAACGAGGTATACCGTTCGCCCGATTTTGACGCATAAAATGCCTGTTTCACATACAATAGCGTGCATAATGGACGGTTTTCAGGGATTCGGATAACTGTGACTCGCTTTTGAACGTCGCTTTCGTGTACAAGTGCTGAGGGCACGGGGGGTGTGGCGACGTTGGATCTCATGACCGGCAACGATAATATCTCTTTGGCAGAAAAGGGCGCGAGTCTTCGTTTCCTGATCGTTGAAGACGATTCCGTCTACGCCCGATTTCTGGAAAAGCTGATTATCAAATGTAATCCGAAACACGATGGCATCGTCATCGTGGATAATGCGCCCGACGCTATCACAGAACTTCAGCAAAGCGCCTTCGATATCTGCTTTCTCGATTTTTTCCTGAAAAAAGACAGCACCGGCATGGATGTGCTGCAGGCCATGCATGGCAAATCCATCCTGACCGCGTTTGTGTTCATAACGGTTCATGACAGCAAGGAGACAGCGTTTCAGGCGCTGACCCTGGGTGCCATGGATTATCTGGTCAAGGCTCGGTTCAATGATTTCGATCTGGCCAAGAGCATTTCTTTTTCACTCTATCGCAAGTACCGCGAGATCGAATTGCAGACCAGGGCCCTGCAGGACTCGCTGACCGGTCTTGGTAACAAGTCGCTGTATGAAGCCCAGTTACGCCAGTCCATTGAACGGGCCAGCCGCGACGGCGAGCAACTGGGCGTGCTGATGATCGATCTGGACCGGTTCAAACCGGTCAACGATACCTTCGGTCATCAGGCCGGTGATGTGGTGCTGAAAGAAGTGGCGGCGCGCATCGTCCAGGAAACCCGCAGCAGTGATGTGGTTGCCCGCGTCGGCGGCGATGAGTTTGCGGCCGTGCTGGTCAGGGTGAACTCACCGGATGACGTGACCAACATCCGCGACAAACTTGTGCAGTCTATTTCAGATACGCCCTATGACATTGGTGGCGGCAAGACCGTCGAGATCGGCGTCAGTGTCGGCTCCGCTGTATTCCCCGACGACGGCAATACCATGGCCGAACTGAACCGGGTCGCCGACAAGCGTATGTACGAGACCAAGGATGAGCGGAAACATGCACGCAAGCCCGTTGCCGTTGCCCAGCCTGCATCCAAGGAAACGCGGAAGTACCAGTTCGAGGATCTGGCCCAGGGCGGCACCTTCGGTCGTTAAAGCAAAACCGGAACGAATGGACACATTCGTGAACGTGGCTTTGCGGCAGAAACAACCCGGGCCTGCAAATCTCGCCTACAAATCAGGATCAGGCAGACCGTTCTGGCGACAGCACGCCACCACCGTATTGCGCAACAGACAGGCAATGGTCATGGGGCCGACACCGCCCGGTACCGGCGTAATGGCTCCGGCCACCGCCGCCGCACCGGCGTAATCCACATCACCCACCAGCTTGGTCTTGGGTGAACCATCATCTTTCAGGCCCTTTTCCGGCGCGTCCACCCGGTTGATTCCCACGTCGATCACGGTGGCACCGGGCTTGATCCAGTCACCCTTGACCATTTCCGGCCGACCCACGGCGGCCACCACGATATCGGCTTCACGGCACTTGCCGGGCAGATCATCGGTGCGGGAATGGGCAATTGTCACCGTACAGCTTTCGGCCAGCAGCAACGCCGCCATGGGTTTACCGACGATATTGGAGCGACCGATGATAATGGCGTTTTTGCCCGACAGGTTGCCGAGATAATCTTTCAGCATCAGCGAACAGCCAAACGGCGTGCACGGCACCAGCGATTCGCCACCGGTCCAGAGACGGCCCACGTTGGTGGTGTGGAAACCGTCCACATCCTTGTCCGGGTCGATGGCCGACAGCACCTTCTGTTCGTCAATCTGGTCCGGCAGCGGCAACTGAACCAGAATGCCATTGACAGTCTTGTCATTGTTCAACTGGTCGATGAGGTCGAGCAGCGTTGCCTCATCGATATCATCGTTATAGCGATGCTCGAAACTCTCCATGCCCGCTTCGACGGTCTGCTTGGCTTTTGACCCTACGTAGACCCTGCTGGCCGGATCGTCCCCCACCAGAACGACGGCGAGACCCGGCGTCACACTGCTTTCGCTTTTGATGCGGGATACCTCGGACGCTACCTTTTCACGCAACCTGGCGGAAAATGCCTTACCGTCGATCACTGCTGCTTCTGACATGTGTTACTCCCTTTATGTTCGGTACACAGATAACCCCACACGCCGCCGTATCATTTAGGCCGGAACGCCATCCGGCATTCCTCAAGCGACACAATCACGACACATGCTTTGCAATCTCGCGTGCCAGTGCGGAGCCATCACCTGTAATGAGGATTGTCTTGTTTCGATCCGTTGTACCTGCGGTTATCTGGAACAGGGATTTAGCCAGTTTCCACGACTTTGCCAAGACCCTGATCACAGCCTTGTTGGCTTTGCCGTCTTCGGGCACCGCCGTGACCCGTACTTTCAGCCTGCAACCGCCCGCGCCGTCTTCCAGAATGTCCGCAATGCGATTGGCCGACGCACGCGGTGTCACGCGCAGAAACACTTCCAGCCCCTGTGGCGTTTCCCGAAAGGGCAGCATCGGATTCGCCGCCTAGAGCATACCCATATAGATATTGTGAACAATCTTCTTGAGCACGATCAGCCCCAGAATCAGGGCCATGGGCGACAGATCAATGCCATTCAGTTGCGGCAGCATGTTACGGATTGGCTTGAGCGCCGGTTCCGTCATCCGATGAGTCATATCGCCCACCATATAGACAAACCGGTTTGATGTATTGATGACCTTGAAAGCCACCAGCCAGGACATAACCACACCGATGATCACGATCCAGATGTAGATATCGATCACCGTCAAAACCAGCCACACCAGTGGCTCCCCAATAACGCCCATGTACGTCTCCGATACGTCGTTCGCGAGTTGTTCAAACGTAAGGTATACGCCTGACATATAGGCACGCAAGTGCAGCCTCGCAACCGCCATACCACACCGCCACACTCGCTTGACTTCGATCTGGGAAATTTATTAAGTAACGGTGACCAGACAAGGCACCGTGGGGCCGTAGCTCAGTTGGGAGAGCGCGTCGTTCGCAATGACGAGGTCGTCGGTTCGATCCCGATCGGCTCCACCAGTTTCTCCTCATTGTTACTGAGGACCGCGCGTTGAACCGCAGAGGGAGAGGCCGCAGTTCAACGACGGAAACCAGAAGTTAGTTGACCCACCAGCGTTCGATAATCTGGCGCCCGTCCATCGGGCGATCACTGGAAAGTTCACCGTGAGCAAGGTTCTCGTTTCGAGCCAGAATGTTGTTTGGGAAGGCGAAGATAAGCTGGCCGGCCTCGTCACGCACAATGGCCTGGAGTTCTGACATCATCTCGCGACGCCTGGACGTGTCCAGTTCGGCGTTTGCTTCCTGCAGAACCTTTACAAATCGCTCACTCTCGAACACCGACTCGTTCCATGCGGCCCCGGGCACATACCCTGTCGAGAGCATTTCACTGGCTGTTGAGTATCCGCCCCAATAGTTACTGAACATGGGTTTCTGCATGTATACGTCTGACCAGTAACCGTCCGTCGGTTCCCGTGTGATCTCCACATTTATTCCGGTTCCCTTGGTTGATTGCTGGAGCAACAGTGCCGCATCCACTGCGCCACCAAAGGCAGCCGAGCCCGCACTAATGTTAACGTTGATGTTGTCCATACCCGCCTTTTTCAGATGGAATTTTGCTTTATCCGGATCGTACACGCGCTGCTCCAGATTTGTGTCGTGGTAGAAGTAGGAAGGACCTATCGGATGATCATTTCCAACAGTTCCATGCCCATGCAGGATCGTCTTGATCATTTCCTCTCTGTCGCATGCATATTTCATCGCCAGTCTCACGTCCTTGCTTTCGAAAGGCGTGCGATTTGACATCATGCTAAACAGGTAATGCAGAGGCCCTGATGTCTGCTCTACCGTCAGCCCTTCGCGAGCGCTCAGTTGGTTGACGAGTTTGAAGTCAATATCATCAATTACGTCGACACCATCAGACAAGAGGGCACTGATCCTGGCCGTTGTATCATTGATTGTCTGAAGCTCGACAGTAGCTGCGTGCGCCCTGTCATCGCGCCAGTAATTGGGATTTCGTTCGAGGGTGGTCGTTACACCGGGTCGATACTCCTTCAAGACATAACCGCCCGTTCCGATACCTGAATTTGCGTCGATGCCACTGTCTATGGCTTGGCAGATCGTGAAGTTTGCAGACGCAAATATGTATGGGAAATCAACATTGGGTTTTTGAAGATTGAAAACAATAATATTCGGCCCGTCAGTTTTCATAGTTTCAATCTGATCTGCTATCGGCTTGATTGCAGAGTTTGTGTCTTCAGCCCGGTGATGGTTGATGGAGGCAATAACATCGTCTGTTGTTAACGTTTTGCCATTGTGGAATTCAACGCCCTTGCGGAGGGTGAATGTCCATCGACTTGCGTCGTGATTGGGCTCCCATTCCGTCGCCAGACACGGTGCTAGTACAGCACCCGGATCAATCTGCGTGAGGGTGTTTCGAACAGCATAGGCGGTCATCCACTGTGCACCATTAAACAGAAGAGCCGGGTCGAGGACGTCCGACGTTTGCCCATGCAGAGAGCCGATCCGCATGACGCCACCCTTCTGGGGCTGT
>JAJFID010000217.1 GCA_021775325.1 Rhodospirillales bacterium | reverse complement strand
AGATTGGCAAGCAACTGCTCATGATGGATGCCGCTGCCATGATCATTTCGAAGACATCCGATAAAATCAGCCGACACCGCACGTGTCCCCTGATGGACTGCCTGAAAAAAAGTATGCTGCGCATCGGTGCCGGACATACCGAAGATTATCGGGGCCGTACTCCATTCGATAGGATGACCTCCCCGGTCCACGCTCTTGCCTGTGCTTTCCATCTCCAGTTGCTGAATATGTGCTGGCAGGCCATCCAGGCGATCATCGTAGGGCAGGATGGTATGCGCCGATATTCCCTGATAGTTGGCGTTCCATATCCCTATGAGAGCGAGCAGAACAGGAATGTTTTGTTCAAGCGGTGCTGTTCTGAAATGTTCATCCATAATCCGTGCGCCATCCAGAAAACGTCTGAACCGGTCCATTCCGGCGCTCAATGCAATAGGCAGACCAACGCCGGACCACATGGAAAACCTGCCACCTATCCAGGGCCAGAATTCCAGGATGTTATCGCCAGACACACCAAATTCGAGTGCCCTTTCTGGCTTTGCAGTCACCGCAATGAGGTGTTTGTGCAAACTTTCGGCTGGCAGAGCATCCAGCAACCAATGTTTAGCAGTCTGCCCGTTTGTCAGCGTCTCCAACGTCGTAAAACTCTTGGAGACGATGGTTACGAGAGTGGTTTCCGGGTTCAGAAGCCGAAGCACGGGCATCAATGCTGCTGCGTCAACGTTGGATACGAAATGTATTTTTGGCCCGGTTTCGTCGCGGGAACCCAAAGCATGCACAGCGGTAGCGGGGCCCAGAATAGACCCTCCGATACCGATATGAATCACGTCAGTGATTGGCTGCCCCGTTGCGCCTAACCAATGTCCGTTTCTCAGGCGGTCTGTAATCTCCGCCATCTGTTCGAGGCTCTGGGTGATGGCCTTCCGTACGTCGGTTCCGTTTACGTGAAGTGGCGTACCGGATGGATCGCGAAGCGCCACATGAAGCGCTGGCCTGTTCTCTGATGGGTTCACAATCTCACCGGCAAACATTTTGTCGCGCCAGGCTGTCAGTTCGACACTGTGAGCCAGTTCGACAAGTGTACTCATGACACCGTCGTCAATCAGGTTCTTTGAAAAATCGATAAACATGCCTGCGAGCGAGTGCGAAAATCGATCAAACCGCTCTGGATCAGATTCAAACAACCGATTGGCACGAACGCCTTCCAGACGTGCTGCGTGTCTTGCAAGCAAATCCCGGTTCGATTGTGCAGTGGAGCTGTTATGATGCATTTGCGAAAATCTAACAGACTGGTTCACCTGCAACCACCCTGCGTGCCAAGTGTTTAAAAGAAGTGGGTTTATTGACCTTCTTCCAGGCCCGTAGGCTGACCGACCACCACAAATGTGAGCGAATCGGGATCCAGCAACGTGTCAGCGACCCGATTGACGTCCTCGAGTGTTACATGTTCTATAAAACTATTACGTTGCTCAAAATAGTCCGCGCCCAAATTTTCCAGTTGTATCCCCAGCAACATACCGGCGATGGCCCCGTTGGAGGTGAATCGCAATGGGTATGACCCCGTCAGATACGTCTTGGCGTTTTTCAGTTCTGATGCCGACAGGCCGCTCTCGGAGGCGATTTTCCATTGTTCCCGAATCACGTTTATTGTTTCGGCGACCCGATCATTGGCCGTCCCGGCACCACCAATCATCAATGCGGCGTGATCAAAGGGCGATAGGTAACTATACGCGGAGTATGCCAGTCCGCGTTTTTCACGAACTTCGTTATATAACCGTGATGTAAGGCCGCCGCCGCCTAAAACGTAATTCAGAACATAGGCCGCATAATAGTCGGGATGGGATCGTTCCAGACCACGCTGGGCAAAGATGATAGCGCTTTGCGGTACTGCGAGTTCTTCTACGTGAACTTCCCCATCCAAACCTACATTTGCTGAGGCCACTACCCATGCGGTCGCGTGATCTGGTAAGGCTCCAAAGATTTCATCAAGAGCACGCTCCAGACCTTCAGCAGAGATGTCGCCTGTAACACCAATGTACAGGTTGTCACGGGCAAAGCGGGTGGTGACGAACTGTTTCATGGCTTCCGCAGTCACGGCGGTAACACTCGCTTCTGTTCCGTCGTTGGGCGACGCATAAGGATGTTCATCGAACATGCGTTTAAACAGTACATTCCCGGCAATGTTGTCCGGGTCCTGAGACGCGCGCCTCAGTCCTGACAAAATCTGGCTGCGAATTCGTTCCACAGGCTCGTCATCGAACCTCGGTTTCGTCAGCGCCAGACGCAGCAAGTCAAACGCTGCTGATTTATTCTCAGTGAGCGTCGTCAAGGTTCCGCGAAAAGTATCCAGTCCGGAGCTGAAACTCAGGCGAATGGACAGGTCTTCGAGTTGGCCCTGGAAGGCCTGACTGTCCAGGTGGCCCGCGCCTTCGTCTATCAGGCCCGACACCATATTCGCCAGCCCCTCCATGCCATCGGGGTCCAGCGCGCCACCACCACGAAATGCCAGCCTGAAGGCGATGATCGGATTGGAATGGTCTTCAACCAGCAATGCACGAATTCCACCAGGACTAACCACCTCCTGGACCTCAACGGCGTTTGCAGGCGAAATGCGGCCCATGGACACAACAACCAGAATGAGTGCGGCGGTGAGAAAGGTGGTCAGAGCCGTTCGGCTTCTGACGCCAGAGTCGATCTTGTTACTCATCGGACAACAGCTTTGCTGATACAGAGTTCTTCGTATTGAAAACGGCTTCAGCAGCCTTTAGGACACCATCAAGGGAGACCTCGGCAATGCGGTCGGGCCAATTCTCCACATCATCAATTGTCTGTCCGGATGTCAATGCACCGCCCAGAACACGCGGGGCCGTGGAGAGTGAATCTCGTGCATAAACGGCGCTTGCCATCATGGATCGCACAGAGCGGTCCAATTCCTCCGCAGATATGCCGTGTTGAATAATGGATTTGACTTCTTCATTGA
This sequence comes from Rhodospirillales bacterium, assembly GCA_021775325.1. Classification (GTDB taxonomy): domain Bacteria; phylum Pseudomonadota; class Alphaproteobacteria; order Rhodospirillales; family Casp-alpha2; genus JABJGO01. Next base: position 318 of record JAJFID010000217.1, on the reverse strand, counting down.
GAGCTTCGGCAAGATCGTCAATATCGACGCCGGGCTGAGGGCTTGCGTAGACGGTGAACTGCGACGGGCCCAGATTCCCGGGGTCATAATAGGCACCCGCATTAATGGCGAGTTTACTGTCTATAACCAGGGCTCTGTACAATCGGCTGGTGGCACCACCACCCAGTACGTCCGCCAGAATCTCAAGTGGATAGGCGTGTTCAGTCTGGCCATGCACGTAACTGGGAGCCAGATAGGTTTGTTGCCAGGAGGGCTGGCGTACCCGCGGGTCTCGGTACGTGACAGCTCGTTCGGCCCGATGTGGTGGCTCGGCAGGGC
>JAJFID010000216.1 GCA_021775325.1 Rhodospirillales bacterium | reverse complement strand
CAGCCTATCAGGGCAGAGGCCGGTTAATCGACCCTAACAATTTGTGTTTCGAATTAAACAAACCCGCAGCATATATGTTGCGGGTTTGGTTTTGTGGATACACATCCTGATGATCAGGATCACAGAGTTTTTTCGTAAACACCGCGTTGCCCCTTAACTGGCCGGAAGCGGTCAGAAATACCCAGTACTGTCTCCGCGCCTCCCAGGAACAACAAACCATCATCAGGCATCAGGTCGGCGATGCCGGATAAAACCTTGCCTTTTGTTTCCGGGTCAAAGTAAATCAAAACATTGCGGCAAAAAACGATATCAAACTTGCCCAAAGCGCTCAGATTTTCCAGTAGATTAAAGTACTTATAGGTCACCATATTGCGGATATCTGCCTTGATCTGCCACTGGTCCTCCATTTTGTCGAAGTATTTGATCAGGAGTTGAATGGGCAGGCCGCGCTGCACTTCAAACTGCGAGTAAACACCGGCTTTCGCTTTGTCCAAAATATCCTTGGAGATATCCGTTCCGACGATCTCGTGACGCCAGCCCGTCAGTTTCGCAGCGGTGTCCTTGAGGATCATAGCCAGAGAGTAAGGTTCCTGGCCACTTGACGCCGCGGCGCACCAGATTCGGAATGATTTCTTGCTGGCGCGGTTTTCCATCAACTGTGGCAGAATTTCATCGCGAAACAGATCAAAAGGCTTGGTATCGCGGAAGAAAAATGACTCATTGGTTGTCATGGCCTCCATGACCGCCGTTATCAACTCTTCTTTTTTCGTACTGCGAACCAGTTCGATTAGTTCCTCAACGGACTGCAGCCCATTCTTGCGCGCGATGGGCATCAATCTGCTTTCCAGTAGATAGGCTTTATCCTGAGTCAGAACGAGACCCGAAAGATTCCGCAGCAGACCACTGATAAAGTCAAAATCTCCAGGTGTCATGATGCCAGCCTCGTAACATGGAGTGTCATCTCATTTGCAATTGTATCCAGTGGTATTACCTTGCTGCACAAACCAGCAGCCGCAACCGTTCCGGGCATTCCCCATACGACGCTGCTTGATTCGTCCTGCGCGTACAGGGTCCCCCCCTTCTCCACAATCGATTGCGCGCCATTTCGTCCATCATTGCCCATACCAGTCAAGATTACGGCGAGCGACGCCGCACCATACACGTCGGCAACACTGATAAACAACGGATCAACAGCCGGACGGCAGAAATTGACTGCGGGTTCCTGATTTAGTTTGGCGACGACACGGGTGCCTTCTCTTGCAACAACCATATGAAAACCACCCGGCGCAACGAGTATGGTACCCGGAGTCAACTCGTCCCCGTCTTCAGCCTCACGGCAACTCCATTCCGTCTGGCTGTTGATGCGGTCGGCGAGAGTTTTTGTAAACATGGGCGGCATATGTTGCGCGACGACAATTGGCACCCGTAACGATACCGGAAGATTGCCAAACACCACAGAAAGCGCCTGTGGTCCACCCGTTGAACTACCTACGGCAATGATGCGTGGCAATGTTACACCGGGCTCGCGCAACCGTATGTCACTGGTGGACGCCAATTGCCAGTTTGAATCGGCCTTCTTCTTGGCTTCAATCGGTTCTGGTGAAGTGGGCGATTGGGTAATCCCTGCGCCTCTCCTTGAACGTCGTTGGGCAGTTGCGCCGAGCGCTTTAATTTTATTCAGTAATTCATCTTTGAAACTTTGCCCACTCGTCAACTCGCTGCGCGAGGTTGGTTTCTCGATGTAGTCTGCTGCGCCTGCACTCAAAGCCTGCAGGCTGAACTCCGCATTGCGAGCCGTCAGCGTAGAGGCCATAAGGATCATGACACCCGGTTGAACCTTTAGCAGATGGGGAATAGCAGATAGACCGTCCATGACTGGCATTTCAATGTCCAGAACGATGATGTCGACTTCCTTATTTTTCAGGCGATCGATGGCCAATTGACCGTTACTGGCATCCGCGACAATCTCCACATCAGGATCCTGATCGATCATGCGGCGATACAAGCCCCGAATTATGGCCGAGTCATCCACCATCATCACCTTTACAGGTTCATTGTTTCCAACGTCGGTCATCGCCGATACAAGTCCTTTCAATTTGAAATGGTAATGATCACCAGAGTGGATTAAAGCAATCCGACCTGTGTGAATTTCGCCTGGATTATTTCGCTGTCGAAAGGCTTCATAATGTATTCATTTGCACCAGCCTCGATAGCTTCTTGAATGTGTTCGATATCATTCTCGGTCGTGCAGAACACGACAATCGGTGAATCTCCCCCGGGCATCACACGCAAGTCACGCAGAAACTCGATACCGCTTTTGACCGGCATGTTCCAGTCCAGCAAAATCGCATCCGGCATCTTCAATTCACACTGATTGACGGCCTCCTGACCATCTGCAGCTTCTACAGTTTCGAAACTCAAATCCTCAAGAATTTTTCGGGCGACCATCCGAATTACCTTGGAATCATCTACTATGAGGCACGATTTCATCTTCTATTGCTTCCCTCTTCGTCCTGGTACGGTCATCCCGTCACCATTGTCTCAACAACTAATCGATAGGTTTTAAGAGCTTGGATTACCCTTGGTCGCCATAGCAACGGTTTGTGCCAGTGTACTGACCAGAACATCGCGATCATACTTGGCTACGTAATCACTGAACCCAACTTCACGACCACGGGCAAAATCCGAATCAGCTACATTCGCAGACAATGCCACCATGGGAGTTCCAGACCACTTGCCGCCACTCTTTACAGCCTGGGCAAACTCAAATCCGTTCATGCCTGGCATTTCAATGTCACTGATAATTACATCATACTCAAATCCATCGTCTCTGAGCTTCAATGCATCCGTGGCGTTTTCGACCGTTTTTACTTTCCACCCTGCGACCGATAGCAGGGGTGCAAGCAAATTGCGAAAGAACTGGCTGTCATCGACCAATAGTAGGCGGCGTTCGGAAACCTCGCCTCCCTTGTCATCGGAAGAACCAAACCAATCAGGGAAGGCCTTGACCAGATAGTACCCTGAATCAATGACGTCGGTTGCTTTGCCGTCGACGATAGCCGTACCTATAATTCCGGGTGCATCTGCAGCAAGCTCGATTTGCAATTTATCATCGACAATATCGACAATATCATCGACAACCAGTCCCATCGAACGTTCCTGTTCTGTAAACACCAGAACGGGTTGGCGTCCCTCTGTGCCAAACTGAAAACCGGAATCGAAAGGAATGAGCGGCATCAGATGTTCGCGATAATGGACAACATGGGCACCGTGTGCTGTCTCCACTTCCGACAAGTCGATTTCCTCAAGACGTGCGATGAGTGCTAAAGGCACGGATTTCAGTTCCGTACCACCGGCGCGGAATACCAACAGAGAGGTAGATTGATCATCCTGAGCCGTACGTTGCGTATCTTTCGCATCCTTTGTGTCATCACCCATACCACCAAGCTCCGTGGCTATGCCATTTGGATCAAGGATCATGATGACGCTGCCATCGCCCAGGATTGTATTACCGGAGTAACAGCTCAAATCACGCAACAACGGCGCTACTGGTTTGACGACGATTTCTTCCGTGTCGAAGACTTTGTGGACGATTATGCCAAAAGTATACGTTCCAACCTGGGTTACGACGATGAAGACTTCGTCGTCCGAAACATTTTCGCCGTCATCCAGTTCCAGTAAGGATTGCAATTGAATAAGTGGCAATAACCGATTCCGTAGCCGAAGAACCGGTGATTCGTTGATCATTTCAATTGAATGTTCTGAGTTGTCCGATGCCCGGACAAGTTCAAGGACACTGATTTGTGGAATTGCAAAACGCTCCCCTGAACATTCGACAATCAGCGCGGAAACAATCGCCAGAGTCAACGGGATTTTGATTGTAAAAGAGGTACCAATTCCCTCAGTCGATTTCAACTCGATCGTACCGCCAATGCGCTCGATATTGGTACGAACTACATCCATACCGACGCCGCGACCGGAAATATTGGTGACTTTCTCTGCCGTTGAAAAACCCGCCTTGAAAATATACTGCTGAATCTGGGTTTCGGTCAGCGCTTCAAGTTCCGAATCTGTCGCCAGGCCATTCTCAACGATCTTCGACGTGATACGATCCATGTTCAGGCCTTTGCCATCATCCTTGATCTGGATGATGATATGTCCGCCTTCATGAAAAGCATTCAGAGTGACGGTTCCAACTTCCGGCTTGTTTGCTGCTATACGCTCGTCCGTCGACTCAAGGCCATGATCGGCAGAGTTACGAACCATGTGGGTGAGTGGATCCTTGATAAGTTCCAGAACCTGGCGATCAAGTTCGGTCTCGGCCCCCAACATCACCAGTTCGATTTTTTTGCCGGATTCAACAGCCAGATCACGAACGATTCGCGGCAACTTGGCCCACGCATTTCCGATCGGCTGCATGCGGGTCTTCATCACCCCTTCCTGCAAGTCCGATGTTATATGGCTAAGCCGCTGTAATGGCACATTAAATTCGCTATCATCATGACCACGGATCATCTGCAACAACTGATTTCGTGTCAGCACCAACTCCGACACCAATGTCATCAGGTCCTCGAGCACATCCACGTTCACACGAATGCTGGATACGGCTAGTCCCTTACCTTCTCCTTTTGGCGCAGCCGGTGGCGCAGCCTCTTTCTTCACTGGTGCAGGTGTGGGCGCTTCCTGAACTACAGGGGGCGTTGATGTTTTGCTTTCGTTTTCCGCGGCCATTTCAGCGGCCATTTCAGCAGCCATTTCCTGATCGGATGCAGCCTGGGCACCATCGGCCTTGGCATCGGCGACTTCTTCGAGCAGTTCGGCCGCTACCGGGGCACCAAATTCATTTTTGGGTGGCGGTGACCCGCCTCCATTACTGGATGAACCTTCATCAGCCATTTCAGCGGCCATTTCAGCGGCCATTTCCGCGTCGGTTGCTGCACCAATACCGCTCGCTGCAGCTGCCTCCACTTCAGCCAACAACTCAGCCGCAACAGGCGCACCAAATTGATTGGTTGATGGACTATCGCCTGAACTTGTTGGCGCTGACGCTGGCGCTTCTGGTGCAGATTCTGGTGCCGCACTGGCAGCACTCCTGCCTTCAGCCATAGCATTTAGTTCTTCGATGAGTTCAGAATCCGCACCTTCGGGCTCAGCGCCGGAATCAGCCAGATGTCCGAGAAGATCGCGGATCGTATCGATACATCGCAAAATAAGTGTAACAGCTGCAGGTGTTACTTCCAGTTGACCGTCGCGGAATTTGCCGAGAATATTTTCACCCGCGTGCGCAACAGATTCCAATCTCGGAAGACCAAGAAAACCGCAGGTTCCCTTGATTGTGTGGACCAATCTGAAAATATTGCCCAGAATGTCGGCATCATTGGGATCTTGTTCAAACTTGACGAGTTCAACGTCAATAACCGCCAGACTCTCCGAAGTTTCAGTCAGAAACTCGCTGAGAAGATCATCCATTAGAAGGTCGTCCACGATAACTGTCTCCCTGTCTTAACATTCTGCACGGACACGCTTGTCCGGATTATCTTGCGCCCTCACGGCAGTTCCATTGCTGGCTCATTATCATGTGGGAACTCAATTCCGTAAAACCAAGCTTTTTTCTTACAATTTTGCGTTTTTTGTGGAGATTGGAACTTGTCGGCAATTTTGGAGCTGTCTGTTTCGCCCTAACAGTGCCATCTGCGTTCCATTGTGCTCCAGGAGTCGCTTAGGGCAACAGTATCGCAAGCATAATTGCACCTTCGTCGCTACTGGTTTCAATGCTTGTATCCACAGACATAGCGAGCAGGTACCCGTACAAAGCAGTTACATCGCGCGCCGACAATTGATCAGGACTGCCAGAACCAGACAGAACACTGGAAATGCTTTCTTTAAGGCTGGCACCCGGTCCCTCGGCACTACAGGCAATCCCCAATCCTTCGTCCATGCGTTGAATACGGACGCTTACAATACCACCACGTGGAAGTGCCTCTGAGGCCGTCAGGGCAAGAATCAGTACCAATTGACCGGCCAGATTTGGTAACGAATCCACGCCATCGGCCAACCACTGTACAGATATCTTACCGCCTCCAATTGCCCCCTGTGCCAGCTTCGCCAAATCGTCACAGCGGATTTTCACATCGGGTCCACCACCATCACCGAACGCTGCGCGAAAAAAGGCCAGCCTGCTTGACGCTTCAGATGCACTACGTGCGAGCAATCTCAGAACCTCGTTGTCAGTTTCGCCGGTGTTACCGTCGTCGTCTTCATCACCTAACAATTCCACTGCCGCATTGACTGCACCCACAGGGGAAACAAGGTCGTGGCAAAGACGTGAACACATTAGTTGCGCAATCTTGATACTGGCAGAAACTTCAGACGTCATGGAGCGAGGCCTCTTCTCGTTGTTTTTCTACCCATTCAGCCGCAACAGCGAGATCATCCGGTCGATTGATATTGAAGAATGGATCAATGCCATCCGTCGCACTGAATTCTGCAGATGTTACGACATAACGCGCGGTCCAACGATCAATTTTCCGAATGTCTTCAACCTGCATGGCGTGGCGCAATTCGGGTGCCAATTCGATCGGCCAGAGAGCGAATACCGGATGTGTCCGACCATGTGAACTGGCGCAGACAATCCGGGCATGCTCTGTGTCACGCTTCAACACCAACTTCTCGACAAGATTGTGTGGGAAAAAGGGTGCATCTGTCGCAAATGAAACGAGCCAGCGCGCGGCGGGAATGTTTTTTGCTGACCATTCCATGCCGGTCAGGATTCCCGCCAGAGGTCCCGCATAATCTGCAATGACATCACTGACAAGTGGCAAGTCATACCCCTCAAACCGACGCACATCACCATTCACATTGAGAACCAGGGCATCAACCTGAGGTTTTGCCCGTTCGATGGCGAAGTCGAGGATTGGCCGGCCACCCAACATATTCAGAGGTTTATCCCCACCACCCATGCGACGCCCCAGTCCGCCAGCCAGCAATATCCCCGCAATAGGGCCTCCATCCTGCGAAACGCCTTTACTCACCACGAGCACCTTTCCGATTGAGATGCACTGCCTCATCGTTGATTCCATCGTGATCTGCATCGAACACAATCCTGTGCTCGCCTGCCAGGGCCACGAATCGTTTACCGCGCGCGCGCCCAATCAATGTCAGCCCCACTTTGCGGGCCAGTTCCACGCCCCAGGCTGTGAACCCTGATCGCGAAACCAGTATGGGAATGCCCATCTGAACTGTCTTGATGACCATTTCACTGGTCAAGCGGCCCGTCGTGTAGAAAATCTTGTCAGCACCATCCATTCCATTGAGATACATATACCCTGCAATCTTATCCACGGCGTTATGGCGCCCCACATCTTCCATGTACAACAACGCCTTATCCTGAAGGCACAGTACACACCCATGGATAGCACCGGCTTCCAGATAAAGGCTGGGGGTCGTGTTGATGGTATGGGTCAGAGTCTGTAGCCAACTGGTTTTAATGGTGACATTGTCCGCCAGCGATACCTGATCAAATTTCTCCATAACATCACCAAAGACAGTGCCCTGTGCACATCCCGATGTAAGGGTCTTTTTACGTAATTTGTCCTCAAAATCGGTCTCATTATCCGTACGGACAATAACCGCCTCCACATCGTCCACATACTCAACGGCCGTCACATTATCGCCGGGCAGCAGCATGTTCTGGTTAACCAGATAACCAACAGCCAGATACTCGGGATAATCGCAAATCGTCATCATGGTGACAATTTCACGCTTGTTCAGATACAGCGTAAGCGGTCGCTCAACCGTCACGGAAGTTGTTATTGATTCACCGGCGTGATCAATGCCCGTGACCTGTTCGGTTAGCGCCGGGTCATGCGGGTTCGGCCGAACAACGAAACCATCATCTCCGCCCTCCGGTTTATCGGCAATTGCCATATGTAGATCGGGTTTCTGCTCGGCCAATTCTGAATATCCTCCACTGAATTTAAGAATGGCGTGTGCTGGCCGCGACAACAAGTCCTGAAACCACGGAACTGTTCAATTTTCGTCTCATGTGTTGCTTCCCGCGTTGCTGGAGCACTGATATAGTGCCGGTCATTGAGCGTCCGCATAAAGTTCAACACGGCTTTTGGCTATTCGAATTCGATCAACTGGGCAGGCAATGACAGACTTTTACGCCGCATTCGCTTCAGCATTATCGCTGGTAGCCAGCTTTGATCCAGTGTTGATCGAAATTGTTGGACTATCGCTTTATGTCAGCCTCATTGCCGTGTGCATTGCCACCGTTATCGGACTGCCACTCGGGGCAGCGGTAGCCCTGTTCACGTTTCCAGGGCGCACGGTTGTAACCGTGGTTTTGAATGCACTGATGGGGTTGCCGCCCGTGGTTGTCGGGTTGGTCGTCTATCTGCTGTTGTCCAGAGCCGGGCCTTTTGGTGTCATGGGGTTATTGTTTTCACCG
>JAJFID010000215.1 GCA_021775325.1 Rhodospirillales bacterium | reverse complement strand
AGTCCATGGCAGAACTCAGTTACATATTCATCGCCAATATGGTGAAGGATACAGTGGGTAATGAGGGGCGCGCCTACTTCCCATTCATTTTCAGCATTTTCATGTTTGTGCTGTTTGGTAATCTGTGGGGCATGATTCCCTATAGTTTTGCCTTTACCAGCCATATCGCCGTCACGTTCACCATGGCTTCATTCGTATTCATCGGTGTTACGCTGATCGCGCTGGCCAAACATAAAATGCATTTCTTTTCATTTTTCATGCCGCAGGGCGCGCCTATTTACATGGCCCCTCTGCTGATCCCCATTGAGATCATCTCTTACCTGTCAAGGCCTATCAGCCTCAGCGTTCGTCTGTTCGCTAACATGCTTGCCGGTCATACGCTGTTGAAGGTGTTTGCGGGCTTTGTGATTTCATTGGGCGCTTTGGGTGTTCTGCCATTGGTATTCGTGGTGGCACTAACCGGCTTGGAGTTTGTTATCGCCTTTTTGCAGGCATTCGTTTTTGCCATTCTGACGTGCCTGTATCTCAACGACGCGCTGCACCTGCACTGATTTCAGGGATAGCGTTTGTTTTTTCAACCATTCACTAAGTCACTATTTTAGAAAAAGAGGAATTAACCATGGAACTCGAAGCCGCGAAACTGTTGGGCGCTGGTCTTGCCGTTATTGGTGTAATTGGTTCTGGTATTGGTATCGGCAATATTTTTGCCTCCTTTATCCAGGCTGTTGGCCGCAACCCATCTGCTCAGGGTGCTGTTTTCCCGATGACCATGCTGGGCTTCGCCCTCGTGGAAGCCATCGCACTGTTCGCGCTGGTTATCGCACTGGTCATTCTGTTCGGCTAAATTCCAGCGGGACCAGCCGGTAGACTTCAGGCGGGGTGTTTCAGGCACTCTTCGTCTGACCATCCGGACCTCGTCCTGGAATCCCCGGTTCGGAGGATACAATGCCACAGTTGGACATAGCGACGTTCCCGTCCCAGATTCTCTGGCTCGCGATTACGTTTGCGGCTCTTTTCATTGTTATGTGGAAAGTTGCCGTGCCGAGAATTGCAGCCGTCCTTGAATCGCGTCAACGACGCATTGAGGACAATCTGGACAAGGCAGCGGAATTCAAAAAAGACGCTGAAGCTGCCATTGAAGCGTATGAAAAAGCGATTGCCGAAGCACGCGCCAGCGCGCAAAGCATGATCAACGAGACGGCTCAAAGCATTGCCGCCGATGTGGCAGCGCAGGAAGCGGAACTGGCAGACAAACTGCAAACTCGCATTGCTGAGAGCGAGGCCGCGATTGCCGAGGCAAAAACTGCGGCAATTTCCAGCATTCGTGAAATGGCTGAAGACGTTGCCGCCACCGCTGTCGAAAAACTGGTTGGCGATGCACCGGATTCTTCGACCGTCGGCAAAGCAATAGACAGCGCCATGAAAGCGCGTTCGTAGGAGGATATGGATATGGATGCAGTATTTCAAGATCCGGCCTTCTGGGTTCTGGTTGCTTTTGTTGGGCTGATGGCTGTTTTCGTTTATCTGAAAGTCCCTGGTACAGTTGGCGCCCAACTCGATAATCGCGCCACGCAAATCGAAAACGACATTCGCGAAGCGGAAAAACTGCGTGAAGAAGCGCAGGACCTGTTGGCAACCTACGAACGCAAACAGAAAGAAGCACTTCGCGAAGCGGAAGATATTCTTGCCAATGCCAGGGCCGAGGCCGGTCGCATGGGTGAACAAGGCAAAGTCCGTCTGGAACAGGCACTGGCACGGCGTGAAAAACAAGCCATGGACCGCATTGCGCAGGTGGAAGCACAAGCGATTGAAGAGGTCCGCCATCTGGCTGTTGATATCGCTATGGACGCGACACACGAACTGGTAGCGGCACAGGCCGACGCCAAGGGCGATGCGATGGTTGACGCGGCTATTGGTGATCTGGCCAAGAAGCTGCATTAACCCGGTCTAAACATAAGAAACCAAAAACCGGGGTGAACCTAGCCGTTCATCCCGGTTTTTTCGTAGGAACCGACTGTTTATGATCACAGACGATAACAAGGCGATCGTATTGTTTTCCGGAGGACAGGACTCGACAACCTGCCTGGCCTGGACGCTTGACCGATACAGTCACGTGGAGACCATCGGTTTCAACTATGGCCAGCGCCACATGATCGAGATGGATGTGCGGCCTGTTGTACTTGCTGGTCTACGGAAAATTTCCGCCAGTTGGGATCAGCGTCTGGGCGAAGACCATGTGATTGATTTGGGCGTCCTGGGCCAAATCAGCGATACTGCCTTGACCCGTGACACAGAAATCATCCTGACTGAGAACGGCTTGCCCAATACGTTCGTGCCTGGCCGTAACCTCGTGTTTCTGAACTTCGCTGGTATTATCGCCTATCGTCGCGGTCTCAGGCATGTTGTCGGTGGTATGTGTGAAACGGATTTTTCAGGATACCCTGACTGCCGCAATGAAACTATGAAGGCCATGGCCAAAGTTTTAGGCCTCGGTATGGACGAGCCTTTTGAAATTCAGACCCCCCTCATGTGGCTCGATAAAGCCGACACCTGGGCACTCGCCGAATCGCTGGGTGGCGAACACCTGATCGAACTGATACGAAACGACACACATACCTGTTATCTGGGTGAACGTGGAGAGATGCATGATTGGGGACACGGCTGTGGTACCTGCCCGTCCTGCGAACTACGCAGGAATGGATGGACTTCCTACGCGGCAGCCTGACATATTAATTGTTGCGTACCGTTCATCTTCGCAAGCGAAAGTGAGATTTTTTTTGGCTTCCCCTTCCACTAGCAATGCAATTCTCAGTGATCTCCATATTCTTGTCGTGGACGACCAACAGACCATGCGTAAGATCATCAGGCAGTTCCTTCGACAACAAAACATGGCCAATAGCTACGAGGCCGCCAATGGCATTGAAGCATTGGAATTTGTCGCCAATATCCACGAACCAAACCCGGACGTGGTTATCTGTGATCTGCACATGGATGGCATGGATGGGATGGAGTTTGTCCACCGAATGCGGCGAAAGAAGGATATGACACCAATCCTCATTCTGACCGGTGATCAGGACAAGTTTCTCCTGGATGTGACAGAACAGGCTGGCGCGACACGCATTCTTTCCAAACCCATTTCGGCTGAACACCTGGCTAAAGAGATTCAGTCTGCCGTTGGGTTTGGCTGAAATCCCTGACGTGGGTTAGTTCCACACATAGACGCTCGGCAAATGTACATGGTCCAGCCAACTGGCGAAGCTGATAAGCGGCTCGTCACGGGTCTGTATGGCGTGACGAATGCCCGAGGAATGGAATACAATATCACCTGAAGGGCGTTCGACCCAAGGTTCGGCTCCGCGCTGCCATTCCGCTGTACCGCCCATTACTCCATACACTTCGGTCTGTTTGTGCACATGAGGTGGATACCATGTGTTGGGTCCCTGTATAGTGATAGCCGTCGTCAGATCACTGGCGAACCAACACCCCTTTGGCCCTGCCAGACGCAGGATGGCGTAATTGGCGTTCAGGCTGGCACCACGTTCATCATCGTCATAGGTCTGATACATACCAAACCAGCGGAGCTGATCCCGTTCGCTGTAGGCAGCTCGGGCCAGATCGCCCAGCGGATTGTCGCCGCACAGGGACACGCATTGTTCGAAATACGTATCAACCACAGCCATGGATTCCGATTGATCTTCCTGACGGGGACCAGACCAGTCCACACGCTCCAGAATTTTGGCGTAACCCCAGGCGGCCTCGTGGTCCTGGGCCGCAGCCCATTCGCACATGACTTTCAGGGCGGCGATGGATTTTTCAAGCATGGTTGTCAGCCCGATTCACGTATCTGGTCTCTGAGAACAAACTTCTGGATTTTTCCGGTGGATGTTTTTGGCAGTTCACCAAATACAACGTGTTTTGGCCGTTTGAACCCTGCCATGTTTTCTTTGCAGAATGCAATGATTTCATCTTCGGTCGCCGTGGCGTCAGATTTTAACTCCACAAAAGCACACGGCACCTCGCCCCACTTCTGGTCCGGGGCCGCGACAACAGCCGCCAGGGCCACAGCCGGGTGTTTGTAAAGCACGCCTTCCACCTCAACAGAGGAAATGTTCTCGCCGCCCGATATGATGACGTCTTTGAGCCGGTCCCTGATCTGAATGTAACCATTGGGATGAACAACAGCGAGATCACCTGAGTGGAACCACCCTTCCGCAAACGCAGTTTCGGTCGCTTCCGGTGCTTTGTAGTACCCCTTCATGACGGTGTTACCACGGACCAGAATTTCGCCCATGGATTGGCCATCCGCCGGGACCGAGTTCGCCGTACCAACGTCAGCTACAATAACCCCTTCTATCATCGGGAATCTCACACCCTGCTGAGCTTTGATTTCGGCCTGATCACTGAACGAAAGGTCATCCCATTCTTCCTGCCACGCACAATGCACCACATGTCCGTAAGTTTCCGTCAGCCCATAAACCTGCATGACGTCAAATCCCAGCGCCTGAACCTGTTCAAGGACTGCAGCGGGCGGCGGTGCGCCTGCTGTCATGGCTTTGACGGGATGACCAAAGGCACGCTTTTCGTCATCCGGCGCGTTCACCAACATGCCAAGCACGACCGGTGCGCCACCAAAGTGTGTGACTTTGTGCTCGACAACGGCATCGAACATGGCCTTGGCGGTAATATAGCGACAGCAAACGATGGTGCCCGCCAACGCCGTCATGGTCCAAGCGTGACCCCAGCCATTACAATGGAACATGGGAACGGTGTAGAGATACGTGGGATGATTGGGCAAGCCCCAGCCAATGACGGTGCCCATGGTCATAAGGTATGAGCCGCGATGGTGATAAACCACGCCCTTTGGCCGACCGCTGGTCCCGGAGGTATAGTTCAGTGCCAGTGCCTGCCATTCGTCAGCCGGCAATTGCCAGCCGTAATCCGGTGATCCTGTATCCAGAAATGCCTCGTAGTCCATGCTACCGAGGCGCTCCCCCTCACCGTCCTTCAGCAGAGCCTGATCGTCGACAATATCGATAATATGCAAATCATCCCTGCCGCGTTGGTCCAGTGCTGCTTTTACGGTGAACGAAAACTGCGCATCCGTAATCAGAACCTTCGCATCGCTGTGATCGAGAATGTAGGCGATCGTATCTGCGTCAAGGCGGGTGTTCATGGCGTTGAGCACACCACCACACATGGGAATGCCGTAATGGGCCTCAAACAGTTCCGGCGTGTTTGCGGCGATGACCGTTACAGTATCCCCTGCACCGATACCCAGATTGTCCAGCGCGCTGGCCAGTCGTACGCAGCGCTCGTAAGCTTGGCACCAGGTGTATTGACGATGTCCATAGACTATGGCGGGATAGTCTGGATAGACGTCGCGGGTGCGTTGTAGGAACGATAGTGGTGACAGGCTGACATAATTGGCCGCATTCTTGTCCAGACCGTTATCGAAGGCATTGTCCGACATGATATCTCTCCCGGTTGGTCAGTTCGCTTTTTGCTCAGATGAATGGCAGATCTGATACCACGCCATCGCGCGTCGTTCCATCCGGCAGTAACACCGCAATCGGCAGGCCTACTTCCCAAAAGCCCTTGTCCATCATGGCAATGGCAACCGTGCATTGCAGGTCCGGTGAGTAGGCCGCTGAGGTGACGTCCCCCACGGGTTTGCCGTTGACGTGAACCGGCCAAGCCTCTCTGTTGGCAGGCGCTGGGTCGCCATAAACCCTCAATCCTCGCACCAATCGCCGGGCGCCTTCTGCTTTGATCTTTGCTACCGCCTCACGCCCCAGTGCTTCGATAGGGCGGTCAACGTGACAATACCGTTCGAGACCACATTCCAGCGGGTTGTGCTCACGGGTCATATCATTGCCATAAGATAGCAATCCACCTTCAATACGTTCGATATGATTGGGACACCCGGCCCGAATATTGAAAGC
>JAJFID010000214.1 GCA_021775325.1 Rhodospirillales bacterium | reverse complement strand
GCTTTCAATCGCCAAACGACCATCATGCAGGTCAATCAGGGACTGGGTGATTGACAGACCTAACCCCCATCCTTCTGTTGATTGATAGGGGTCCTGCTCGGCTCTGACAAAAGGTTTTGTCAATTCGGGGATCAGGTGACGGGGTATGCCCCTACCCGTATCCGCAATCACCAACGTCATCTGCTCGATGGTATCGTCAATGGAAACCGTGATGGATCCGTACTCTGGCGTGTAACGCAGCGCATTGCCCAACAGGTTCAGAAGTATCTGCTTCATGGCACGTTTACCGGCATAGAGTTTGGGCACATCACCTGTTACCTGATTTATCAGAGAAATATTCTTGGCAGTTACAGCTTGGCCAATTGTCGCCAGGCTCTCGCCAACGATTTCGGCAACCCCAATTTGCTCTCTGTGAAACGCCAGCTTTCCAGCCTCGATTGTCGATATATCAAGAAGGTCATCCACAAGAGACAAAAGATGCACGCCGCTGTCGTGAATATCATCAGCGTATTCCTTGTATTTGGGCACACCAAGGGGCCCCAGGTACTGCTGGCTGATTATATTGGCGAACCCGAGTATAGCATTAAGCGGTGTACGCAATTCGTGGCTCATGGCGGCCAGGAAATCGGATTTTGCCTCATTGGCAATTTCGGCTTCACCCTTGGCGATTTTCAGGGATTCCTCAGCAAGCTTCCGGTCCGTAATATCGTGGACGATCACCGTATAGATATTCCCGGAATCCGTCTCCACCCTGGATATGGACGCAGACGCCGGGAACTCGGTTTCGTCCTTTCTCCGTCCGGTTATCTCTTGACGCTCATCCATGAGTTGGAACTCAGTGCCAGAGTTTGCAAAAGTTTCCGCCTGATCGTGAAGCTGCGCAGCAAATCGCTCTGGCATCAACAACGCAAGGGGTTGGCCGAGCACCTCATCTGCCCCGAAACCGAACATGCGCTCTGCACCTTTGTTAAACAGCGTAATGCACAAATCACCATCTGTTGAAATGATGCCTTCAGGTGCTAATTCCAGAATGTCGGCCAGTCGGCGTCGGGATTCCCTGAGATCGATCTCCATAACCTTACGATCAGTGATATCCGTTTCCATGGAACCCGTACCAATCGGAGCCCCATCAACGTCGAAAATTGGGTACTTGATCAGGACTGTCGCCGGTTCCCGCCCGCCAGGTAAACGCGGGAAGTGTTCCCGTTGGATGGGCACGCGAGTTCGCATGACCTCTGCATCAAACTCTTCGATTTCTTTCACATAGTCATCGTCGAAGAGGCCTAGTTCAGCGACCGTTTTGCCAATAATGTCATCGCGGGAAAGACTGATCAGGTCTTCATAGGCACTGTTGATCAAGACATATCGGCCATCCAGGTCTTTGAGGAAAATCGCCGATGGGTTTGAGTCAATCAAGGCGCGAATATACCCTTCGCTGTCTCGTTGTGCTTTTTCCAACCTTTTTTGTTTAGATATGTCGATTGCGACGAAACTGAGAACCAAGGTGGTCTGATTGGGCCTGGGATGCACCTGAAGTGAGATAATGGAGCCATCCCGGCGCGTGAATTCACACTCGATTGGAGCATTAGGGGATTGCTTGTAACTGGCCAGCAATCGTTCGCGATCAGCGATATTCACGTAGTGATCTACAAAGATGTACTCGGAAATAAACTCGTCCACATCATCATAGCCGAACATCTCTGCGAGTTTGTTGTTGGCCTGAATGACTCTGCTGTCCTCCATGCTGGTCCGCCCAATTCCCACAGCGGCGTTCTCAAACAACTGCCGATAGTTCAGTTCGCTCCTGTTCAGCGCGTCTTCGGCCAACTTCTTGTCGGTAACATCCTGCGCAACCATTCTTTCTTCAATGACAGGGCCACCCTCGTCGACAACCGGTTCGGCAATCTGGTGTATCCATCGTGTTGCCCCAGCAGGCGTGATTATCCGGTACTCCAAATCAAATCCGTGTCCAAGTCGCAACCTGTCGCAGGCTTCTCTGTAGCGAACCTTGTCATCCGGATGAGTCAGGTCAACACCGCCAGCAAAAATCGACGGTCGGGATTCGTATTCCTTTGTCGTGAAGCCGTGCATCTGAGCGTATTCATCCGAGCAGTAGCTGCAGACGTCATTCACCACATCCCAGGTGCAGTACCCAAGACCCGCCAATCTCACCGCAACTATCAGACGCGCACTGGAATCACGCATCGCTTTTTCAGCAGTTT
Organism: Rhodospirillales bacterium; assembly: GCA_021775325.1. Classification (GTDB taxonomy): domain Bacteria; phylum Pseudomonadota; class Alphaproteobacteria; order Rhodospirillales; family Casp-alpha2; genus JABJGO01. Next base: position 13,230 of record JAJFID010000214.1, on the reverse strand, counting down.
TTTGTTCGGTAATATCAGTGGAAACCGCACCAACGTTCTGGAACTGACCATCGCCATCAAGTACCGGAAACTTCAAGGTCAGAAGGGTCCGGGAGACATCCCCTATGTGTATATTTTCCTCAATCAAACTCTCGCGGAGCGATTCTTTTGTAACCTGGTCATGAAGACTGGAACACTCAACCACATGCGCGGGCAGTATATCTTTTGGCCGTTTTCCAACGATTGTGTCCCCGCGCCTGTTGAACAACCGCTCCCAGCTTCGGTTGACCATCTGATATTTACCATCAGCATCCTTTAATGACATCAGAGTGGGTGAATGGTCGAAAAATGTCTGAAACCGCGCATCGCTTTCTTTCAACGCCAGTTCCGTTTGATGCCGCGTCGTAATGTCCTGATAAATCCCGGTTAGCCCGGTGGCTGTCCCGTTTTCGTCACGCTCTACTTCAACCGTCGACTGGAGATATCGTTCCGTTCCGTCCGGGCGGATGATGCGATACTCATGTACATAGCCTGTTATTTCGGACTTGATTGCATGATTAACCGTTTCGTGAAACCTGGGCTGATCGTCTTCATGAATTGCCGCAACAACAAAGTCCAGACTGGGTGTGATCTCTCCCGGTTCATACCCGAAAATTCTGTATTGCTCATCTGACCATATGGTGTCGCCTGTCTCCAGATCCAGTGCCCAACTGCCGAGCTGTGCCAGGCGTTGCGCCTTGGCGAGATTGGCCTCGCTTTTCTGCAACCTTTCCTCGGTTCGCTTAAACTCTGTGATATCCTGAAAAACACCAAATACCGAGGCGACTTCACCGTCTGCGCCAATTCGGGCTATTCCCGTCGACCGCACATTTCTTACATCACCATCGGATCGAATGAGGCGAAGATCAAACTGGTAATCCTCTCTCTCCTCCAGGGCACGTCGGACATACTCGAACACGAGAGTTCGGTCATCAGGGTGATAGGCATTGATCGCGGCATCCAGATCAATGCCGTTGTCGGGGTTCATCCCATGGATTCGATAGACATCTTCAGACCAGTAAAGTTCGCCTGTCGCGGCGATAATTTCCCAGTGACCTATCCAAGTTTCAGCACGTTGACTTCGCGCGACATCCTTTTTGTCGTCGGGCATTCATCCAACCTAAACTACCACTCCACATCCCCATGATGAGAAGTCCGCTCCCCCTTCTCATTTCTGAAGTCAAGCTTACGCTTGCTGAACGCAATATTACACCCCGAAAGTTAAGTTGCAAACGACGTGTAACGCCCAATAGTTACGAGCCGATAACAACCAATTATCCACGCGTCATGGTTCTTAGTTGATGAACATCGACGTTCATTGCCTTCGCAATTCTTGGTGCACCGAACACGGCGCATGCGTTCGTGACAATCCGTACTTCTTCAAAGCCAACAGAAAATTTTGTGACAGCCATCGGTGCCTGTGGGTATTCTCTCGTAAACAAGGTATCAAGATAACCCCTGTTGATCTGAACAATTTCAGCCAGTTTTTCAATATCCGGTTCGATAGTCCGCAATCGCAACAGGATATGATCAACCACGTCAGAACGATTCTGGTGTGGATACGGTTGGTCCGGCACATCAACGTCAAGAAACGGACAGAGTTGTTGCCAGGGATTTTTGGATTCAAACGTATCCAGATACAACACATCCCCAGGACGAGCAGCGAAGTAATTTCCGATGTCTGCGTGAAGGTGCTCGCGGGCTTGGGTGTACTGCCCACGGTCAAATCCGGCACCACCATAAATGCGTTTCTCGATATCCATGACAAGGGGCTGCCTACGAAATATGTCACCATTTTTCAGCCAAAGTTGCTCACACGACTGAAGCCATGGCTCCAGAGCACGCAAGGTCACGATAAATCTGCTGCCGGGATAGCGTCTGTCCAGTTCTCTGAATTGCATCAGGACAGGAATATCCGTTGCCGCAGCGTGGGTATCAATTTGATTGAAACGCACGGGATAGTGAATTGACGGGAATCCGAGAATTTCCAAAGCGCTGTTCAAACTTGCGGTCCCGGTACGCGACAGGCCGATGCCAAATATCTTTGGCGCACGGCGTCCGGGTGCCGGTTTTACTCGTCGCGTTTCTGATCGCGGATGCTGCATCCATTGAACCTTCAAGCTTTTGGAATCGGAGCCATAATGACAGGAAATACCAAAAAACACCGCAAGCAAGTTTACCGGATCGCGAACCCTACGGTCGCAGCTGCTGGACCGATTGTGGACCAATTTGCTGATTAACTGTCATTGAACGGCGAATCTGAGCCACTGAATGGCGTTTTTTGAATACTCATGTGTATCAACAAAATTGAATAATTCAGACAATTACGCAGCCAGGTCCCGGAGTGACTTTATGAGTACTCTGGATCGGGCACCCAGACAGAATTGTCACGCGTAGCCGAACTGACCTGATAGCGGATGAGGATGTCAGGTTCAGAAAAACGCCGGGTTTACCGGCAAACAGGGTGTAACGGGGGATTTGAGCGTTCCGGCCATCAATGGCATGAGACGCACCAAGATGGGGCCAGGGCCCGTCATTGAACCCGAATAGTGACTGGATCAGGTGTCAGGTACTTTTATCCTGAACACCATGCTTTGGGTGGTTACCAATAACTGTGTTAGCCTTACTTCGATGAGGTAAATACAGGCACCCGTCTGGCTGGGGAACAATTTCGTACACACCCCCCGTTCAGTTACCGGCACGTAGTCTTCAATAAGACTGCGTTGAGACGAAACGAAAAACGTCAATGGAGTATGTATCGATGATTCTGAAACGATTAATGAACCAAGGCTGTGTATCGGCAGCGTTGGTTGCTCTCGGGCTGGCAATGGCCCCTGCGGGGGCGCAAGCGGAGGATGGAATTACTTTCACCTCCTGGACAGGGCCGTACATGCGATCCCAGATGCTGGGTTTTGTTCGTCCTTACGAAGACGCGACGGGCATCCGGGTCGATGTTGAACACTACAGTGGTGGCATCAATGAAATACGTGATCAGGTCGAGTCTGCAAACGTCGTCTGGGACGTAGTTGATCTGACCCAGGCCGATTCCCTTCGGGCCTGCAACGAAGGCCTGCTGGAGAATCTGTCGGACGTCATTCTGCCTCCAGGTGCCGATGGTACACCCTACAGGGAAGATTTCGTGGACGGCGCATTGAATGAATGTGGCGTTGGCGTGATTATTTGGGCCACAGCGTTTGCGCACAGTCTGACCGCATTTGATAGCGGCGTCCCCAGTACGATTTCGGATTTCTTTGATACGAACAAGTTTCCTGGTCGCAGAGCCATTCGCAGAGACCCTTCCGTGATCATGGAATGGGCATTGATGGCCGATGGTGTCGCGCGTGGGGATGTGTATTCCACTTTGGAAACAGACGCAGGTGTTGAACGCGCGCTCGGAGTCATGGATTCCATAAAATCCGGCCTGCAGTTATGGAGCAATGGTGGAGAACCCGCCAGGATGCTGAACGATGGTGACGTAACAGTATCCATGATTTGGGCGACCACGGGTGCCGCACTTTCGGCGAAACCCGGATCTGATTTCGCCATGGTGTGGGACGGTCGCGTATTGGAGCTTGATTTGTTTGGCATTCCCAAGGGAAGCCGGAACAAGCAGGCCGCGATTGATTTCATTCGCCACGCCAGCAGTTCAGAGTCACTTGCCAAAATGGTTGAGTACCTGCCAAACGGACCGACCCGTAAATCCTCGCTTGGATTGTTGTCCAACAAGGTTCTGGGTCAACTTCCCAACAACCCGGCCCATGGCGGTGCGTTTATCCGATCAGACGCCCAGTGGTGGTCAAACAACCACGCCCGTCTGGAAGAAGCATTCGAAGCCTGGTTGACGACAGTTAGTCAACAAGGTGCCTCCGGCACAGTGCGATAGCACAACAGATTTTGAAAAGGAGCAATTGAGATGAGTGACAATACTCATACATCGCCGGAAGACCTCGTTGCCAAGACGGGTATCTTTGCTGGCATGAATGCCTTGATGGCCATTCTTTCCATGGTCATGATCCTGGGGTTCGTGGGATTCACGATTAGTGATGTTGAATACTCGGGCGAAGTGTTTTCCGCAGGCAAGGACTTTATCATTGGCACATTGGACTGGTTTTATGTCTTCGTGGTGTCCACCGTCCTGTTCTTCGTTTTCTGGCTAATGGCTAGCCGGTTTGGCGACGTGAAACTGGGGAAAGATGACGACACGCCAGACTTTTCCACATTCTCGTGGATTTGCATGCTGTTCAGTGCTGGCCTGGGATCAGGTCTGATTTACTGGGGTGTTGCGGAACCCATGTATCACATTCAGGGCAGCCCGTTCCTGACCCGTGCCGGAATTGATCCCGGTACCGTAGATGCCGCGGCATCAGCAATCTTGGTGACCAATTTTCACTGGGGTTTGCACGGTTGGGCGCTCTACGTGCTGGTCGGGTTGAGCTTGGCCTATTTCGCTTACCGTAAGGATCTGCCACTTTCGTTGAGAGCCGCTTTGTATCCGGTTCTGAAGCAAAGAATTTACGGACCGTGGGGACATCTGGTCGATCTGGTTGGCGTGTTCGGAACTATCTTTGGTCTCGCCACGTCGCTTGGACTGGGCGTTGGGCCGATTGCCGCTGGTCTGGAGAAACTGGGCTGGATGCAAAACACAACGACCAATCAGCTGATTCTGGTTGCTGTTATCACGGTGATGGGCACGGCTTCCGCAGCTTCGGGTGTGGGCAAGGGTGTGCGTATCCTGAGTGAGTGCAACGTCTGGGCCAGTGTCGGCCTGCTTGCGCTGTTCTTCATCCTTGGCCCCACGGCATTTATGCTGGGCATGGTTATCACCGGGTTCGGCGACTACCTCTGGAATGTCATCCCCATGGGCTTCTGGATTGATGGAAATCCGGACAGTCAATGGCAGAGCTGGTGGACAATATTCTACTGGGGCTGGTGGATCGCATGGTGCCCGTTTGTGGGCCTGTTCATTGCGCGCATTTCCAAAGGACGTACGATTCGGCAGTTTTGTTTCTGTGTTCTGTTACTGCCGACTACGGTTGTTATCCTGTGGATGGGCGCGTTTGGTTCCGCCGCAACGGGCGTCGACCTGTTCAACGGAGCTGGCGTCATCGACGCTGTTAATGGCGACTATGCGACGGGCGTATTTCAGACCATAGCTGGATTTGGTTATGATTCACTGACCACGCCAATCACAATCCTGACAACCATTCTGTTGATTTCATGGTTCGTGACATCATCGGATTCCGGCACACTCGTTATGTGTACCATGTTGTCCATGGGTGATGAGCACCCGCCGGTCAAGTTCCGGATATTCTGGGGCCTGACGTCGGGTGTGGTTGCCGGTGTACTCATGCTCGCCGGTGGTCTTGGCGCGCTTCAGACAGCATCCATCGTCGCCGGTTTGCCCATTGCCGTCATGCTGCTGTGCATGGCCTATGGCATGGCCAAAACACTGCACGAAGACTTCCCCGTCGCAGACGTGGAAGACAAGATGGAACTGCAGTATCTGAATCGCTGATACTGGAACGACTCTCTACCCTGTGGGCCTGATCCGTCAGGCCCACAGGGCCCTTTTCCCATAATGTTTGATACCCTGCTATGCCAGTTGGCTGACAATCCAGTCAGACACCTGACGTGGGCCTGTTCGTCCCGGCCGCTGAATGTGCCTGATAACGTAACCGCAATCACTTCTCACCACATCATCGGTCACCAACACCAACTTCTGTTCATCAAGCAAGTTGTCGATCAATCCAATCCAGCCAAGCGCAATCCCCTGACTGTTTAAAGCTGCCTGAATGACCAGATCATAGTTGCTGAAGCTCGTATACTGGCGGGTCTGCTCACCTTTGACAGCAAGCACATCAAACCAGCTTTGCCAGGTATGCCAGGGTGCCGCAACGGGCCCTGACAGGCTCAATAGGGGTTGATTCAACAGGTCTGCGCTGGAAAACACCGGCCCGTTCTGTTGCTTGAATTCAGGGCTGCAAACGGCAACGACTTCTTCCGTGAATAAAATGGCATCATTGGCCCGGACAGCATCCGCGCGTGACATGTGGATGATCAGATCACAGTCATCACCAGCCGCTTCGATGGGTGATTGCGATGTGAGAATTTGCACGTCGATCTCGTTCACCGCGTCGCGCATCAACGCCAGCCTCGGCAGCATCCAGAACGACGCAAACGCAAAATCCAGTGACAAACGTACCCGATGTGGCTTCTCACGCTGCATCAGCGACGAAACCGAGTCGGCGATCAACTCCATGGCGGGCTGAATAACCACCAACAGACGCCTTCCGTCCTGGGTCAACGCCACACCCCGGTGTTCGCGCGTAAACAGCACAATACCAAGATCGATTTCGAGCGCCTTGATCCGCTGGCTGATTGCCGACTGTGTAACACCCAGTGACTTTGCCGCGCTGGTGAAGTTGCCCGTTCGAGCGACAAGACCGAACGCGCACAGCCCGGCAAAGTGCGTATTCAGGTTCCGATAAGCACTGCTAATGCCATTCATTACAAATTTACCCCTACACGTCGAACCGGAAGTGTACTACGTAAGGTGACAAAAGTTTACACGAGAAACAAATATCGACAGTGCCCACAGCAACACTAATAACAGCGAACCCGGACGCTGTTTCAGGAGACAACCCGGCCATGTCCACAACCCAACCAAATATCCTGCTGATTATGACCGATCAGCTTTCGCCGACATTCCTGCCCTGTTACGGCCATCCTGTGGTGAAGACGCCAACGATTGACCGGTTGGCACAGGAAGGCGTGGTGTTCGATGCAGCCTACACCAACTCGCCGCTGTGTGCCCCGGCACGGTTTGTCATGATGAGTGGTCGTTTACCCACAAAAATTGCCGCGTGGGACAATGCCGTTGAATTTTCCTCAGAGGTGCCCACATTCGCCCATTATTTGTCGGCTGCGGGTTACAGCACCTGCCTCAGCGGCAAGATGCACTTTGTCGGGCCTGATCAGCTACACGGTTTCGAAGATCGGCTGACCACAGATGTATACCCCACAGACTTTACCTGGCATCCGGAATGGGACCGGCCCACGGATCGCCTGGACTGGTTCCATAACATGGAAGTGGTTACCAAGGCCGGGCCCTGCGTGCGTTCCATGTATCTGGACTACGATGACGAGGCCGTATTCAAGGCAAAACGCTACCTTTTTGAGCAGGCAAAAAAAGATGATGGCTCGCCGTTCATGCTGACCCTGTCCATGATCCAGCCGCACGATCCTTATCTGTGCAGACAGGACAAATGGGATCTCTATAAACAGGAAGACATTGATCTGCCCAGGGTTCCGCTGGGGTTCGTGGAAGAAGACCCTCACTCGGCAAGCCTCCGACATGGCTATGGTGCTGACGAAGTCGATCTGGATGAAAACACCATCCGAAATGCCCGACGCGCCTACTACGGTTCAATCAGTGACATCGACGACAAGATCGCTGACGTAATGACGACGCTGAAGGAAGCTGGACTGGCGGACAACACTATCGTCATTCTGACCGCAGATCATGGCGATATGCTGGGTGAGCGCGGCATGTGGTTCAAGATGAGTTACTTCGAGCACTCGGCCCGCGTTCCGTTGATTGTTCACGCACCATCCATGTTTTCACCGCACCGCGTTGCCGAGGCTGTCTCACTGGTGGATATCCTGCCGACCCTGGTGGAACTGTCACAGGATGGAAAACCCGGTGATTACGCGACGCCGATCGAGGGCCGATCGCTGATCCCGCATATGTCATCGGGCACAGGTCACGACGAAGTCATTGGCGAATATTTCGGGGAAGGCGGCGACACGCCGGTGTTCATGATTCGCCGCGGTCAGAACAAGATCATCGCGTCGGAAGGAAAACTGACCCAATTTTATGACCTGGCGCATGATCCCGACGAGATCAATAACCTCGCGGGTGATCCCGATCACGCCAGCGACGTGAGTGCCCTGTTAAGCGAAATCAATAAAACCTACGATGGCGCGGCGCTGAAGGCTGTCGTTCTGGAAAGTCAGCGACGGCGAAAGTTTCTGAAAAATGTCATGCGTGATCAGGGTGTTGGCTGGGACTATCAACCCATCGAAGACGCCGCAGGATCATACGTGCGCAATACCATGCCCATCTATCAGTTGGAAAAAAGATCGCGTTTCCCGCAAGTGGAATGACAGCGGCCCGTCTAACTTACAGAAAAATCGGTATCGTCGAGGTCAAGGCCGTTAACACCCGACAGTTCGATTTCCAGATCCGTCTGCTGATCGCCGTCGGCGTCCACTTCAAGGATCCTGGTAGCACTGTTGAAACGGCCTGACGCGCCTGCACCGGAGAAATCCTGAGTTTCATCACCCACAAAACTGAAACTGGCAACGCCCGTGAATTCAATAACATCGGGGCCTGCCGCCAGGGCATCGGCTTCGAAATCCACAATGCGGTCACGGTTTCCTGACCCTATGCCGGATTCCTGTATCGCAGCGGACAGATCAAAGACAAATCGGTCAGCGCCGCCTTTGCCGGTCATAATGTCCACACCGGCACCGCCGGTCATGACATCTGTACCGCCTTCACCCAGCAACGTATCGTTTCCGGCCCCACCGTAGAGACTGTCGCCTCCCGTGCCACCAAACAACTGGTCGTCACCGCCTTCGCCGTATAGTTCGTCCGCACCGTCCTGGCCAAACAAAATGTCGCGGCCCTCACCGCCGTACAGCACATCCTTGCCCGCAGCGCCGATCAGGATGTCATTGCCCGCGTCGCCGAACAACGTGTCGTTGCCTTCCTCGCCGCGCAAGACGTCATTGTCGTCACCGCCGTGCATCACATCCCTGCCAGCACCGCCATAGAACAGATCGTTACCCTGATCACCGAACATTTCGTCGTTGCCGTCGCCGCCCCAGGCCCGGTCGTCCCGACCACCGCCGTGGATAATGTCATTGTCGTCTTCGCCGTACAGAAGATCATTGTCGTCACCACCGTATATGACATCCTTGCCGAGGCCACCGTAGATTGTGTCCGCACCAGCACCACCCGACAGTGTGTCGTTGCCGTCATCACCGTTGATCGTGTCGACGCCGTCACCACCGTCGACCATATCAGCACCAAGGCCAGCAAAGATTAAGTCATTACCGTTGCCGCCGGTGATGGTATCTATTCCGCCATCGCCGGAAAGCTGGTCATCACCATCGCCGCCGTCCAGGGTATCGCTCGACGCGCCGCCAAAGATAACATCGTTACCCAGGCCGCCCAGCAGCACATCCAGACCACCATCACCCGACAGGTAATCGGCACCTTCGCCACCATCGACCCAGTCATCACCGCTACCACCGGAAACCGTATCCGCGCCCAGACCGGCCACAATGGTGTCATTTCCAGCCTGTCCCTGCAGATCGTCATCGCCGTCGCCGCCATCCAGCGAGTCGTCGCCGCTTCCGGCTTTCAGCACATCATTGCCGCGACCGCCGGATAGCTGGTCAATACCGTCTGATGAACTGATGGTGTCATTGCCCTCACCACCGTCAATAATGTTGTCACCACCGTTGTCATTCAGCACGTCGTCACCGGCACCACCGCTCAGGGTGTCATTGTCACTACCACCCGTGATGGTGTCATTGCCGGCACCGCCATCCAGTGTATCGTTACCGCCAGCACCTGTAATGAAGTCATCGCCGAGACCGCCGAGAACCTGATCATTGCCGGCACTACCCGCAATCGTGTCATCACCATCACCGCCATCAAGCACATCATTGCCGCCGCCGCCGGTCAGGACATCATTACCGAGCCCGCCAAGGATCGTGTCGTTGCCACCGTTGCCATCAATTGTGTCATCGCCATCACCACCATCGATCACATCGTCACCGCCAGCGCCGTCAATCGTATCTGCGCCAGTACCACCCTGAATAAGGTCAGCACCACCACCGCCATCAATCACATCGTCACCGGCACCTCCGTCGATGTCATCCGCACCACCATCGCCTGAAATCTGGTCTGCACCGCCATTGCCGATGATCACGTCCTTGCCGATTCCACCGAACAGAATGTCATCGCCATCAACACTCACCGTTAATGTCACACCGGCATTTGTCGTGGTTTGCGCGATGGATTGATCGCCGCTGTCCAAATCCGTGTCGGTCGACTGCGCGGTTACTTCAAGCGAGAAATCGCTCTGGCTTGTGGGTACGGTGATCATTAACCCGGCCAGTTCGCTCGCCAGCAACGTGACAATGCCGCCACCGGTGTTTGTGCCCGCTGACAATATCACGCCCGGCGGCAGACCCGAGATGACCACAGACAGGGATTCTGAACCGTCCAGATCGGAAAGAGCTGCGGATATTGCAAGTGCCCCGGTCAACGTAGACGGTTTTCCATCGCCTATGATCGTATCCCCACCCGCATTGCCGGTAATCGTGTCATTGCCACCGAAGCCCTGCAATGTGTCCTTGCCATCGGTACCATCGATAATGTCATCACCGGCGTTCGGATCGAGTAAATCCACACTGCCGACGCTCAAAACCGCAGCATCGGCAACAGCATCAACCACTACGCTGCTCGTGACCGGCTCGGAATCCGTGCTCAGCCCCGTTATCCGACTGGTTGCCGTTGCGGTGACTGTCAGACCAAAATCACTGCTGCTGTCAGCAGGCGGCGTAATGGTCAGGCCGGACAGGTCCGATGCATTGATGGTCGCCGTCCCGTCACCATGATCCACACCTGCCGACAGGACTGCCCCGGTTGGAATTCCAGCGAGGGCGACTGTGAGATCAAACAGATCAGGCGCATTCGTTACAGCGGTCGATATGGACAGGCCGATAGCCGTATCCTCGTCACCTTCAACCGCATCCACAATCAGCGAAATCTGTGGCGTCAGGAATCCTTCGACTTCCTCGCCGGTTTCGGAATCAATGACCGTGATATCGATATCCTCGAAGTTCTGAACCTCGAGACCAAGGGCCGCGAAAGCGCCCGTCGGACCGGAATCAGATGCCGCGTCGGCATTGCCAAATATAAATGAGCTTAACTGAACCAGCGCATCGACCACGACCGGGTCTGCAAGGTCATCCGTCTCGACGGTGATATCAAGTGTATCGAAGCCAATACCGCCATCCGCAAACTCAGCCGTTGCGTCGCCGAAATCCATGCGTACAACGTCATCACCGGCACCGCCATCAATCGTATCGTCACCGGCGCCACCAATCAGCAGATCATCACCGGCACCGCCCTGCAAATCATCACGCCCGCCGCCGCCCCTGAGCGTGTCATTGCCAATGCCGCCCGAAAGGTCATCACGGCCAGATCCACCGCGCAGGTCATCGTCACCCTTGCCACCAGACAGCACGTCCTTACCGCCGCGGCCATAGAGCACATCGTCGCCACCGTTACCGGACAGGATATCGTTACCCAGACCACCGTCGAGGGAGTCCTTTCCGCCGCCACCGCTCAAAACATCATCACCAACACCGCCATCCAGCGTATCCTTACCCGAACCACCATCCAGGACATCATCGCCAAAGCCACCAATCAGGGTGTCACTCCCGGCACCGCCGGACAGAACATCATTGTCCTCGGCGGCCACCAGATAGGTTTCGACAACGGGTGCGAAAGTGAGGTCAATGGTCAGATCATCGAAGTCCGGATTGATATTGCCGCCTTCACCACCTTCACCACCCTCGCCGCCATGGCGTCCTTTTTTGGACCATTTGCCCCAGCCGCCTTCTCCACCTTCACCGCCTTCTCCACCCTGTGAGCCGATCTGGGCGTCTTCGAAACCGAGCCGCAGGCCGCCATCCTCAGTGCTGCTGGACATCACATGCACAGAATCGTCACTGTTGAGTGCAGTGTTATCCGCACCAACGGCGGAATGGAATATATCGCCCTTCAGTTCCTTTGCCCTGCCCCGGTGATTTACAAACACCAGTTCCGGCGCGTCACTGTCCAGTGTGGCTGGCGAACCGTCCGCGTCGCGGAACTCAAAATGACCATCGTTGAATTTTCGGAATGAATTTTTCTTGAAGCCGTCGGCAATAATGAAAATACCGAAATTGTCCCCGGCTGACAGGTCCAGTTCAACGGATGTACCAACATCCAGTCCACCTTCGCCACCTTCACCGCCGTGGTGACCTCTGTGATTCCAGCCATGCTTCCATCCGTGGTGACCGTGACCTTCGCCACCTTCACCGCCAACGCCACCTTCTGATGCGTTCTGGAAGATGATTTCCACGTCAGTAATTTCGCCGTTGGGTCCAATCTTGTAGACGCCGACGCTGTTTCGACTACCCGTGTCTTCACCACCGAAACTCAACGTAACCTGATGCGCATTCGCTAGCTGGAAGTGATTGAGGTCGACGCCTGCTGTCGGTGTTTCTGTCAGACCGGAAAGATCATGCTCAATGATTCGTTCACGCTCGACGATGAGTTCACCTTCGGCACCACCAATCAGGATGTCGTCGCCCGCGCCACCTTCCAGGACGTCGTTCCCGGTATTGCCGAGAATTTCGTCATCATGATCGCCACCGGTGACATGATCATCGCCATCAAGTGCATCATAGGTCTGACCATCACCATAATCGGCATCGTCTTCGGCAAGCACAATCATATCGTCACCGTTGGTGAACAGATTATCGGATGTACCCGATGCAACAGTGACATTGTTCAGGGTCAATCCGTCCAGCGAGCCACCATCAGTCGAGCAAAATTCCAGTGGAGTAACATCACCGGCTCCCACAACATCGTAGGAATGACCTGATCCCTGCCCGCCTGCCAGGAATGTGTCGAGCACGGTTCCGTTCCACCGCACCTCGACCCCCGTGGCTGAAGATGCCAGTCCGGCGAGTGAATAACTGAATGCCAATGCAAATGGCCCGGTTCCCTGTGTGGGGATATTCCTGAAGATGGAGTTACCGGAAAAAACCCCTGACCCGCTGAACCCAAGATCAGCAGCCAGATTCACACGATCAGCCATTCAAACCGTTCCCTGTAAGATTGATATTACGTCTGGATGACCGTTGCTACCATTCTGGCGCGACATTCGAATCAGCCTGCCAGACCATACGGACAGAAGCTGACTTGGTACTGACAGATGGTAAGTTTCTTGACCGAGGTACAGACTAAGTTGTGTCGTCTCAGTCACAGTCACGATTGGGTACGCACCCGCCTCACGTCGATCTGAGCACATATTTTGTCCGATTCTGGACAGTGCCTCATGCCGATCATCAAGAATGATG
>JAJFID010000213.1 GCA_021775325.1 Rhodospirillales bacterium | reverse complement strand
GCTCAGCGCCCGGATGTGCTCAATGGTATTAAACACAAAAAACATCTGACCCATGTATACCGCCGCCCGAAGAGCACCGAACACGGTGTAGGGTACAGAGAAATGCGTCCGGCTATCAAACAGATAGAGCCGTAGTCCGGGATAAAGTTCATCGGTCAGGCGGATCATGTGATCAATCTGTTCCCGTCGTACGGTGTGATGCAACCCCGCCCACTGGGCTTCACCGCGCACGAATACGTCGAGCGCCTGCGTCGTCATGCAGATTTCCACGTCTGTCTCCGGCAACCGGGTATATTCCAGCCGGCCCAGCGATTCGGCAATGGCCTCATCGGAGCTTTTGGTGGAAAAGGCACCGTATTGATGGAGCGATACATCATCAATGGTCATCAGATCAGGCAGTGCGGTGGGCACGTATCTGATCTTGTAACCCGCCGCATCGTCGTACCATTTCGACAAGGTTGCTTCCATGGGGACGTCCGCGTTATGGGAAATCTCCAGCCCTTCAATCCGGATGTCAGCGGTCACTGTGTCGTTCTGGCTGAGGCCCAGTAACCAGTCCAGGCTCACCTGCAGCGCGGTGGCGATGGCGGCAACCGTATCGGCGCGGGGCAATCGGTCCATGTTGACGGACATCAACTGGGACAGGGTTGAACGGTCGATTCCCGTCTGTGCGGCCAGACTGGTCTGATTAAGACCAGCGCGGTCCATGGCTTCCGCCAGTCTGGACCGGAACAACTTGTTCAATTGTAATCGATTCAATGGGTTATGCCCGATATATCTGTTAATAGGTGTGAAATATCACAAATAGTGAGAGTTCGCTACAGTAATTTCGAAATTGTTACTATTCCCTCGTTGATTACCAGATTGCCGGTGGTATGTATCAACACATGATAAATTCTGTTGTTAATCACAAATCGAACACCCGTTCATTGTCCACGCAGCCAACGTCACGGTCCCTGTGGGATCGTGTGGAAGGGCCGACATGGCTGGTCTTTCTGGGTGTCTATGGCGCGTATGGACTGTTGATCAGTTCTTATGACTTGCTGCCGTGGTGGTTGTTCTGCCCGCTGGGTGCCATCATTGTTGCCTGGCATGGCAGTTTTCAACACGAACTGATTCACGGTCATCCCACACGCTCAAGGTCCTTCAATGCCCTGCTGGGATGGGCACCGCTTTGCCTGTGGATGCCATACCACGTCTATCGCGACTCCCATCTGGCCCATCATCAGGCCGACGTTCTGGCCAAGCCCGGTGTTGACCCGGAATCGTACTACTATCTGCCCGAAGAATGGGCGCGAATGGGCCCGGTCAGACGGGCGGTCATGACGGCCAACAATACCTATCTGGGACGGGTGACGATTGGCCCGGCCATTGCGATTGTGGTGTTCCTGACAGCAGAGGTTCGGCGTGTCCTGGGCGGCAATTCTCGCAATGTGGCGGGCTGGATCGTCCATAGTATTTTGTCGGTGATTCTATTGATCATGCTGGAGCGGGTGTTTGGCATCCCGGCGTGGCTGTATTGTCTGGGTATTGCCTATCCCAGTATCTCGCTGGTCCTGACCCGTTCCTATCTGGAGCACAGGCCGTCAGATGTTGCGACCGAGCGGACGGCAGTCGTAGAAGGAAGCTGGTTCTGGAGCCTGTTGTTCCTGAGCGTCAACTTCCATGTCACCCATCACGAATATCCGGGTGCGCCATGGTACAAGGTTCCTGCCCTGTATCGTCAGGATCGTGAGAATATCGCGCGCCAAAATGGCGGTTACATCTACCGTAGTTATGGCCAGCTCATGCGGCGACACCTGCTGCGGGCCAAGGACCTGCCTGTCTACACCTGAGCATTCCGGCGCTGCCATGCACCGCGTTTATGGCAGCCATGCATGAATATATATTGATTAGATATATATCGATACGATATATACGCGGTTCACACTTAGACACACATGGAACGGGTGGACATTGTGGACGTGAAAACACTATGCCTTGGAATTCTCACGATGAAGGATTCCAGTGGATACGATATCAGACAGTATTTCGAAGAAGGACCTTTCAGCCATTTTGCGCAGGCGGGTTATGGCTCGATCTATCCGGCACTGGGCAAGGCGCTGGAAGAAGGTCTGGTGACGTGCCGGGCGGAGTCGCAGGACGGGCGTCCCGACAGGAAAGTTTACTCCATTACACCGACCGGTCGTTTGTATCTGACACAACAGCTCCACCATCAACCGGGGCCGGACAAGTTCCGATCAGATTATCTGGTTTCCTTCCTGTTTGCCGCGCACCTTGAACCAGCCCATCTGCGGACTATATTTGATGAGTACCAGCGAACGTTCGCAGCCAACGTGGATATGCTGTCCAGTCTGGACAGTGACGGGATTTCACCTGGAAATGCATTTGTCCGGGAACTGGGCATTGTACTGTATGGGGCCGTAGCCGAATACATGGCGGAAAACCGCGAGCGGTTTCTGGAATCTGTAAACGCCGCCGCCGAAGACAATAGCGAACCGCGGATATCACTCGGAGAACGAACATGAAGCGGGGGCCGATAATTGCCGCCCTGATCGCATTGGTCGCCATTGTCTGGATCATGTCCGGACAGGCGGGCGACGAGAACGGCGAGTCCATTGCCAGCACGTCCGGGGATGCGAGTTCGGCAGATGATGCGAAAGAGAAATCTGTCGAGGTTGTGCTGCCCAGCGTTCGCGTGCTCGAGAGTGTTGCCCAGCCGAGAATTCAGGAAATCAGTCTGTTTGGACGGACTGAGGCTGAACGTTATGTGGATGTCCGGGCCGAAACGGATGGCCTGATCGTTGCCCTGAATGTGGAAGAGGGCGACCTGATCAGCGATGGCGACTTGATCGCAAGGCTGGCCATCAACGACCGACAGGCACGCGTTGACGATGCTTTTGCGCAGGTGAAATATCGTGAGGTCGCTTTCGAAGCGGCAGAAGAATTATCGAAAAAGCAGTTCCGGTCCGAAGTGCAACTGGCCGAGGAATTGTCTGCCCTTGAATCCGCCCGCGCGGCGCTGATTATTGCCCGTGTCGAGCTTGCCCGCACCCGCATAAACGCGCCCTTTGGCGGTGTGGTCGAGGAACTGTATGTGGAACACGGAAAATCCGTACAGGCGGGCGACACGATCCTGCGGATCAATGACCTTGATCCCATTGTCGTCGCTGCGCAGATTACCGAACGGGATATTGATCACGTGGAGCTGGGCCAGCGCGCGCGGATCAGACTGGCGTCCGGGCGGGAATACGAGGGTGTTGTGGGTTACATCGCAAACACCGCCAATACGGAAACCCGGACATTTCGCATCGAGATCAAGATTGCCAACCCGGATATCGATATATCGGCTGGCCTGACAGCCGAAGTTGGATTGTTTACAAAACCGGTACTGGCCCATCACGTTTCACCGGCGGTGCTGACCCTGGATGATCTGGGACGGATTGGCATCAAGACGGTGGACGGAAACGATCAGGTCGCATTCTTTCCCATTGAGATCATCGCCGATACGGCCATGGGTATCTGGATTTCAGGCATACCCGACCAATCCAGAATTATCAGCGTAGGTCAGGAGTTCGTGCTCCCGGGCCAAACCGTTGACTCTGTTGCTGCCGGTTCCTGAGGCAGGTTCATGTTCACCATTATCGATGCCGCAATCGACCGCTCACGAACGGTCATTTTGACCCTTACCCTGATTTTGATTGCGGGCAGCATTGCCTACGTGTCCATTCCCAAGGAATCGGACCCCGATATCAACATTCCCATCATTTACGTGACCATTTCACATGACGGCATTTCACCCCAGGACTCCGAGCGCCTGCTCATTCGTCCCATGGAACTGGAATTGCGAACCATTGAGGGATTGAAGGAAATCCGGGCAGTTGGCTACGAGGGCGGTGCCAACATCATCATGGAGTTTGAAGCCGGGTTTGATGTGGACCAGGCCCTGCTGGATGTCCGTGAAAAGGTTGACGAAGCCAAACCCGAATTACCGGAAGAAAGCGACGAACCGGAGGTCCACGAGGTCAATTTCTCCTTGTTTCCGGTGATTGTTGTGGCGCTGTCGGGTGATGTGCCCGAGCGTACGTTATTGAAACTGGCGCGGGACCTGAAAGATGAAATCGAGGGAATTTCATCTGTTCTGAAAGCGGAAGTTGCCGGTGACCGGGATGAACTGGTGGAGATTCTGATCGATCCGGTAAAGCTCGAAAGTTACGATATTTCACCGCTTGAAGCGGTCGAAACTGTGGCCCGATCCAATCTGCTGATTGCCGCTGGTGCCCAGGACACGGGGCAGGGTCGGTTCTCCATCAAAGTACCCGGCCTGTTTGAGAACATTCTGGATATCACCGGCATGCCCGTCGCAACATCCGGTGACGCTGTCGTCACCCTGGGTGATGTTGCCGAAGTACGGCGCGGTTTCAAGGATGCGGAAAGTTTTGCCCGCATCAACGGCAAACCGGCACTGGTACTGGAGATCACAAAACGAACCGGCCAGAACATTATCGAAACCATAGAAAACGTCTATGAGGTTGTCGCCCGTGAACAGGCCGCTTGGCCGCCGGAACTGGCGAAACTTGTCCACGTGGACTACATGCAGGACAAGTCAAAAGATATCCGGAACATGCTGACTGACTTGCAGAATAACGTGATCAGCGCCGTTTTGCTGGTCATGATCGTGGTTGTTGCTGCCCTCGGTATCCGGACGGCCCTGCTGGTGGGCATTGCCATTCCGGGATCGTTCCTCATGGCCATTCTGGTTCTCTATTCCTTCGGTGCGACCGTGAATGTGGTTGTCCTGTTCAGTCTGATTCTTGCCGTTGGCATGCTAGTGGACGGCGCAATTGTTGTGACGGAGTACGCAGACCGGAAAATGCTGGAGGGCGAACATCGGTCCAAGGCCTACGGGTTGGCAGCCAAACGCATGTCATGGCCGATCATTGCGTCTACGGCGACAACACTGGCAGCATTTCTGCCACTGGTGTTCTGGCCGGGTGTGGTTGGTGAATTCATGAAGTTCCTGCCCATGACTTTGCTGATTACCTTGTCGGCATCGTTGCTCATGGCGCTGATATTTGTGCCTACCCTTGGTGCTCATGTGGGTGCTCCCGGCGCAGGTGGCTCAGAAGTGGCGCAAGGGTTGGGTGCTGGTCATGGCGACGATTCGGATCTG
>JAJFID010000212.1 GCA_021775325.1 Rhodospirillales bacterium | reverse complement strand
AATTTCATGAAAGCATTGCAGACCACACATCGCGGGTCGTCATCGAAGTACAGGTCATCGATATTTTTTCCGATTTGTCTGCTTATCATTATGCCCACGATTTGTTGCGCGAACGGGGGTACCGGTTACTGGTTGATGGTTTGAATCCGCTCGCCATCGACTTTTTCGATCCGTCAATTCTGCAGGCGGATTTTCTGAAAATCAGTTGGGGACCTGAGTTCGTTGGTGATGAGCAGGACGACAAAATCGATGACATGCGGCGCATTATCTCGCGTGCCGGAAAAGATGGCGTTATTCTGTCGCGTGTGGATTCACAGGATGCGGTCAAGTGGGGGGCCACGTTGGGCATTTCCAGATTCCAGGGATACTTCATCGATAAACTGGTCGCCGCCATGAGCGCGCAAACCGGGGCTCGCTGAACATGGCTGAAAACAACGATGGAAAAAAACGTCTACCAAGCCAGGAGCGTCTGCTTGTCGATTATGTCCAGCGCCTGGAAAAACATCGCGAGGGCCGTTCCATGGTTCAGGTTCATCTCTCCGCTCTCAGACCATTTAACCGGCGCGACCACCATTTGCGTGCTGCGGCCAACATATTCGAGCCCATCATCAAGGCTATGGCAGGACAATTATTCCTGTTGAAAAACGGCGATATTTTCTTCTTTTTCAAGAATGATGTTCGTGGTGACGCGGAAACTGCGGTGCAGCAGGTCAAATACATGTTCAGTGACGATCCACTGATTGCTGACGAGGATGAAACCCACACGACATTTGCATCCTGGTTTGATGCGGTTTCGGAGTTCGAGGACATCCAGCGTGTCGTTAAAGTCCTGGCAGATGTCGAGGATCGGCGAACGGAGGAAGCCAAGAGTCGTATGGATGCGCGTGCGTCGCTGCGGGCCAAACAAAAAATGGGTGAACCCCTGACACCGGACGTTCTCGCCAAGATTGAGGATGCGTTGATCCGGGCAGACCTGTCCAATCTGGTCCGTCGCCAGTTTGCCTGTCATCTCGATGACAATATGGTGCCGACCCAAAAATTCAGTGAATTGTTTATCTCCATCAAGGATTTACGGGAAACACTGCTGCCGGATGTCAATCTGTTGGCGAACAGATGGCTGTTCCAGCACCTGACAGAGACTTTGGATCGGCGTATGCTATCCCTTCTCAGCAAAACGGATCGCATCGCCATCACCGGCGATATCAGTTTCAATATCAATATTCGCACATTGATGTCGAACGAGTTTATGTCGTTCGATGACAACGTGGCCGCCAACCGGCGTGGTGCCATGATCATTGAGCTGCAGAAAGAGGATATATTCGCCGATCTTGGCTCCTATCTGTTTGTCCGCGAGTATGTCCAGTCCAAAGGGTATCGGGTAGCCATCGACGGCATGACATTTGAGGCCATGCAACTGATCGATTACAAGCGACTGGGCACAGACGTTATCAAGCTGGTGTGGAATGGCGAACTGGTCGATGGTGGTGAAAATGTGCATGCCCAAGTGCGCCAGATGATTGACTCTATTGGTAGTGAGCGTGTGGTTCTGTGCCGTTGTGATAATCGCGAGGCCATAGACTTTGGTAAATCGGTTGGTATTAATGTGTATCAGGGCCGGTACATCGAAAGCTTGTTGGCTGAGGATGACCGTCGTCGTGATCTGCTGCGTCTGAAAATGCGTATCGAGCGTTCGGATGAGCGACCCGACGAGGAAGAAGAAAAAAAGGAAGAAATGTTTGAGTTCGACGAAGATTGAGCCCGGACGGTTCAGTCGTCCTTGTCACTGACACCGGCCTCGGCGAATGTGGCCATGCCTGTGTGGCAGGCATGGGCGGCGCGGACAATTCCGATAGCTACGGCGGCACCCGACGCCTCGCCCAACCGCATATCGAGATCCAGCAGGGGTGTCAGGCCCAGCTTTTTCAATAGTCTCCTGTGTCCTGGTTCTTTTGAAACGTGGCCTGAAATACAGTGCGCCAACCCATTCGATGTGCAGGCGGCAATGGGCGCGGCGGCTGCCGTAGCGACATAACCATCCAGAATAACGGGTACGTTCTGCAATCGGGCGGCAACGATTGCGCCAGCCATGGCGGCCAGTTCCCGCCCGCCAACATGGCGTAGAACTTCGAGCCCGTCGGGCATGGCGTTGCGATGTTTATCAACCGATTGATCAATAATTGTCGCTTTGTGATCCAGTACCGGACCCGAAACACCGGTTCCGGGTCCGGCCCATTCCGCGCCCGTGCCACCAAACAGCCCTCTCGCAATCGCCGCAGCTGCGGTGGTATTGCCGATCCCCATCTCACCGATACATAACAGGTCCATGTGGGGTTGGACCGAATTCCATCCGACATTGAATTCTTCCACAAAGATGGGTTCACTCATGGCCGGTTCCTGTGAAAAGTCCGCTGTTGGTTCATCCAGTTTCAGCGGGAACACTTTCAGATCGGCGCCCTGGACCCTGCAGAGCTGATTGATGGCTGCGCCGCCTGCTTCAAAGTTACCAACCATCTGGACCGTAACCTCGGGTGGAAATGCGGATACACCCTGATCGGTTACACCGTGGTTTCCGGCGAACACATGCACGGCGACGGAATCCAGTTTCGGCGGATGGACACCCTGCCACGTAGCCAGCCAGTTCGAAATTTCCTCCAGACGTCCAAGAGAACCCGCGGGCTTGGTCAATTGCGGCTCACGTTCATCGGCGGCCGCGCGTGCGTCCATATCCGGACCCGGCAGCCTTTCGAGTACGTTACGAATGTCATTTACTGTTTCTAGTTCCGGAAGAGACATGCGGCGTCCTTGTATGGAATGGTTGTGCGGTTGAAGATGAAATAGCAGCTTCAGGCTTGCTGTTATGAATGCGTCTATCTATACCCAGATATAGTCAGATGATAGCGGCATACGGTAGATGGCGTCCGAAAACAAGACAGAACAAAATCAGACGAGTGAGACGCAGTCGGGACAGGCTGGCGTGAGTACCGGATTCAATCCGGTTCGAGATATTGCGTTGGTGCTGTCATTTCTGACGCGTTTGCCCGTGGGCGCTGCCCGTTTCAATGGCCGAACTCTCGCCGACGCGGCCTGGGCCTTTCCTTTTGCCGGACTGGTGGTTGGCGGTATCGGTGGTGGCGTATTGTATGGTTTTGCGTATATGGGCTGGAGCCCCGCCATTGCGGTGCTGTTGGCGATGACGTTGATGGCGCTGGTGACAGGCGGCCTGCACGAGGATGGACTGGCCGATGTTGTTGACGGTTTTGGCGGCGGGCACACACGTGAACGCAAGTTGGAAATCATGCACGATAGTCATATTGGAACCTACGGGGTGCTTGCTCTCGTTTTCAGTGTGGGCATTCGCGCCGTTGCCCTGTTCCAGATACAGCAGTCCGTGAACGGATTAACGGTGTTGGTTGCGGCGGCGGTTTTCTCACGTTCAATTCTGCCGGGCGTCATGACGATATTGCCCCAGGCCCGCGATGACGGCCTTTCGGTCACGGCTGGTCGCCCCGGTCGGCGCGGCGCCGTGATTGCATTCCTGCTTGGTTGTGGCATTACGCTGGATGTCTTTTTTCCGGAATTGCTGACGCCTGTCTGCGCAATGGCACTGGCGCTGTCAGGTGTGGCCGTGCTGGGCATGATTGCCAGGCGTCAGATCGGTGGCCAGACAGGCGATGTTGTTGGCGCGTCTCAACAGATTGCAGAAACCCTGTTTCTTGTTTCAATTGCACTTTTTGCAGGAACGCCAGCATGACCAAAAAAGTAACCAGCTTCGCTTCTTACTCGGCAGCAAGCACACCGCCAACCGTCACGCGGTGGTGGTGGATACGTCATGCTCCTGTATTTGAGGGTGAGGGTCGGTTGTACGGGCAGGAAGATCTTGACTGTGACGTGGGTGATACGCCCCGGTATCAGGCGCTGGCGGCCCATTTGCCGGAAAATGCCGTATGGATTGTGACCAACCTGAAGCGCACGCACAAAACGG
>JAJFID010000211.1 GCA_021775325.1 Rhodospirillales bacterium | reverse complement strand
CAAATGCCCGCCGTTGTGACGGTTATCGGCGGTGGCGACGTGGCCATGGACGCCTGTCGGGCCGCTGCACGTTTACCGGGCTGTGAAACAGTCAAAGTCATTTACCGGCGCGGCCCCGATGAAATCCCGGCGCGCAAGGATGAGCTGGACGGTGCCATCAAGGAAGACATTGAGATCATCTACAACAGTCAGCCCGTGGCCGTCGTGCCCGATGGCGAAGGACTGAAACTCCGCTGCGTCAAAACGGAACTGGGCGAGCCTGATGAAGACGGTCGCCGCCGCCCGGTGGATGTGGCAGGCAGCGAACATGACGTCGATTGTGGTCTCGTCATTATGGCCGTGGGTCAGCAGACCGAGTCTGAGCATCTGGTTGAACAGGGTCTCATGAACCGTGACCGAGTACGGACTGACTGGGACGGCATGCGGACAACCGATGAAAAGGTGTTCGCCGCCGGTGACGGTGCCTTCGGTGGGTCGACCATTGTTATGGCCATGCAACACGGCCACAGGGCGGCCTATTACGTCAAAGCTTTCCTGGAAGGCCGAGAAAGCCCTGTCCCCTACCGCACGCCCTTCCGCACCCGTGATGTACCGGTTGCGCAGGATGCAGAGTGGGAACTGTTTGCGCGTGAAGAACAGGATTTCCATGGACTGGGGGATGACCCTGTATCGTTCCCTGAGATTGAATCCACGTATACCGAGCGTGCAGCAAAATGCGAAGCTGCCCGCTGTTACCGCTGTGACGTAGAAACCGGCGCACAGGACTATTCTGTTAAAAGCCGCGAGGACATCTTTGTCATGGCCCGCACGGCACCACAGGACACCCACACCCAACGGGCCATCCTGAACAAACGTATTCAACCCCGGCAGAACCCGTTCCCTGAGGGTGGTCTGGCGACTTTTGATGATCTGGTGTTTCTGCCCGCCAACCTGTCCCGACTGGTGATCGATCCCTACAGGGATGACTGCAACGTGATCACCAAGATCGGTGACAGATTGCGGTTATCTTCACCCAGCATGGTCGCTGGTTTGGACGATGTTGCTGATGAGGTTCGGACAGACATTGCCGCCGGTGTTGCCGCACACGGCACTGCCTACATCGGACGCCGGGCGTTATCTGCTGATGTGCCGTGGGTTCAGTTGCTGGGTGTTGGCGATACGCCGGACGGCGATGCCGTCGGTTATATTGCGGCTGATCCGAATGCTGATCTGACGATTATCAAATCTGCCGCCGGGGATGACAAGTTCACGGGGATGGTGCTCACACGCAATGGCCTGGAGGCCGGCATCAATAAGGCACTCGAAGAAGAGCTGGATGTGGCGCTGCTGGATGGCACAAGCGGTATCCTGTCACCATGGAGCGAGTTATCCGTCGGGTGCGATCTGGAACTTTTGCGCGACACCATCGCTATCATGCGGGGCATGAACCGCGAAGAGGATTTTGACATCCTGTATTATGGCGGATTGCGCTCAGGCACTGATGTGGCGAAAGCGCTGGCGCTGGGTTCCAATGCCGGTGTGCTTGGTATGAGCGTTGCCATGGCTGCTGGTGGCACCATCGAAGCGGGCAACGTCGCTTTCTATTCGGACTTTAACAGTGAAGACCGGACCAACGGTGTCGCCAGTATTCTGCAGGCAACCTCGGGCGAAGCGTCAATCATGGCCCGCTGTACGGGCAAGACCAACGTCCATAATCTGGAGCCGGAAGACCTGCGATCAATCACCATTGCAACGGCACGGGCAGCCGGTATCCCACTGGCCGGAACCCAGAGGATTCTGGACGCGGCGGAATAGCCGTTCAATCAATGCATGAACTGTAGAGGGTGGCCATACGGCCGCCCTTTTCTCTACGTGCATAACGCAAATTTCCTGTTGGGAAACTTTTTTAACATACTTGTTGACTTTTTACCACTATTCACTAAAGTTTCATTTAAGGAAACATTAGTGAGGTCACGTTATGTGTGGAATTGTCGGGTTATACATCAAAAATCCTGAGCTCCAGAAAGACCTGGGTGCGCATCTGGAGACCATGCTCATCGAAATGACGGGCCGTGGCCCGGACAGTGCCGGTGTCGCGTTTTATCGCAACGGTATTGATGCAGGTTTTGAGAAGATAACGCTCTATCACCCTGACCTGGATTTCGACTGGGCCAGTATCGCAGGCGGTATTCACAGTGATTTGGGTGCCAAGGCAGAAGAAACCGTTCGGTATAACCACTGTGTGATGGCGACCGATGCGCGGCCAGACGCCATACGCGGGTGGCTCAGAGAGAACCACCCGGATATCCGCATCATGAGCGTGGGAAACACAATCGAGATATACAAGGACATGGGGTTGCCAAAAGACGTCGCCGCGCGTTTCGACATCAGCGGCCTCAGCGGAACCCACGCCCTGGGTCATACCCGCATGGCGACGGAAAGTGCCGTTACCACGGAACACTCCCATCCGTTTTCCACCGGTGAGGACCTGTGTCTGGTTCACAACGGGTCCATGTCCAACCATAACCGTTTGCGCGCATGGTTGCGTCGTCACTGCAATATTGAATTCCAGACTGACAATGATACGGAAGTTGCTGCCGGGTATCTCACCTATCGCATGCGTGAAGGTGCCAGTCTCAAGGAAGCCCTGGAAGCAGGGCTTAAGGATCTGGACGGCTTTTACACTTTTGCTGTCGGAACCCGGAACGGTTTTGCCGTCATACGTGATCCCATTGCCGCCAAACCGGCTGTGCTGGCCGAAACCGATGACTGGGTCGCCATGGCGTCCGAATTCTGTTCCATCGCGCCGCTGCCCGGGGCCGACAAAGCCACCATATGGGAACCGGCTCCGGCCACTATCTATTCCTGGGGAGAGGCATAATCATGGAATCCCTTGATCTGAATACGACTGATCTGACGACCATCAACACGATGTTGCAAAATGCTGAGTCCGGTGCGTTCTCAGTTGCCAACCCCATGGGCATACACGCCATCGCAGCGGGCCTGATGAACCCCGTGGACGTGGAGATCGAAGGCCATACGGGCTATTTCTGTGGTGGTATGAACAAAAACGCCAACATCATTGTCAACGGCAACGCGGGCCAGGGTCTTGGTCAGAACATCATGTCCGGCTCAATCCGGGTCAAAGGCAACGCGTCTGCAGCAGCGGCCGCGACCGGCCATGGTGGACTGGTTGTCATTGACGGTGATGCCAGTTCCCGATGTGGCATATCCATGAAAGGCGTCGACATCGTTGTCGGTGGTTCCGTGGGCCATATGAGTGCCTTCATGGCACAAGCCGGAAATCTGGTTATTTGCGGCGATGCCGGACCGGACCTGGGCGACTCACTCTATGAAGCCCGTATTTTCGTTGGTGGCAATGTCTCCAGCCTGGGCTCGGATTGTGTCGAAAAGAGTATGACACCTGAGCACCTGGCGACCCTGACAGACTTGCTGGAACGCGCTGGCATGGATGCCGATCCATCCACATTCCGGCGGTACGGATCAGCACGCAAACTCTATCATTTTAACGTCGACAACGCGGGCAACTACTGAGGGGATATGACCATGATTGACGAGCGCAAAATAACGGAATCAGCAACCTTCCCGCCCCGCGTCATCGCCGAGATTCAGCGCGCGGCCGACCAGGGTCTTTATTACATCCGCGGCTCCGGCGCGAAACGCAAGGTACCAAATTTTGACGACCTGCTGTTTCTGGGCGCGTCCACCTCACGCTATCCACTGGAGGGTTATCGTGAAACCTGTGGTACCAACGTTACGATCGGTGCCCGGAACGCCAAGAAACCCATAACCCTGGATATTCCCATTACCATCGCCGGTATGAGTTTTGGTGCCCTTGGCGCCCATGCCAAAGATGCGCTCGGGCGGGCGGCTGGTGAAATGGGCACAACCACCACCACCGGTGACGGTGGCATGACGGAAGAAGAACGCAAATCTTCCAAGACCCTTGTATATCAGTATCTGCCATCCCGTTATGGCATGAACCCGGA
>JAJFID010000022.1 GCA_021775325.1 Rhodospirillales bacterium | reverse complement strand
GGTTCGGCTTCCGCCTTGGCCATGTCTGATGCCTGGGTATCGTCACCCTTGTTCTCACCAGGATCTGAACTGGATTCCGGGTCGCGCAGGACAACGGCCCGGGTACCGCCATGCAGCGCCTTTTCGCGCCTGTTCTGGATGATGTAGGCGCGAAAGCTTTCCCCGCCTTCCGCCATAATGCTGACATACCCGACGCCGTCTTCCGGCGGCGTTTTATCGCCGCTCAACAATTGATCGAAGTGGGTGCCGCGTTCCACCAACGCATCAGCAGACATCCCGACCCAGCGCGAAAATACCGTATTGGCATAGGTAAACCGGCACTGACTGTCGAGGGCGAAAAACCCGACCGGCAGGTTGTCCAGAAAATCAGTGACCATACTGACTTCCATACGACCCTGAAGCTGTTGTTCCCGTTGCCGGCTTACGTCTTCAAGTCGCCACACAATGTGGTCGTTGTCGTCCGGTACGGCCCTGATCCGCCACCATTGGCGCGGACCATCTTCAGACACGAAGCTCAGCTCACCGCGCGCCGATACGCCACCGGCAGCGCTGGCAAATATGCGCTCGATCTCGGCCCGGACTTCCAGGTCATTGGCGGCGTCACGAAGGCCCGAAAGACCGCTGGCCGCCGGAAACGATGTCTCGTAACTTTGCGTGGCAAACAGATGCGCGCCCGTCTTGTCGGTGACCAGAACAGCGTCACCGCTGCGGATTACAGCGTTGGCAACAGCACTGGCATACACATTCTTTTCGGGCCGATGCAGGGTTGCCAGAAGGCCGGCCAGCGCCGCCAGCGCCGCAATACCCGCAAATCCGCCGGTTAACAGGTCATACCGCGTGCCCAACAATGCGGATACTGTCGCCCCGGACGCGCAGACCAGAAACACGGCCCCCCATAACAGACTGTTTCGCGGAAATCTGTCTTTCAATGATTCTGCCCCAAAATTGCCCCGGCCATGGAATGCACGTACCATCTGTTAAAGTCGAACCACTAACTAATGGACCGTACCGCCACGCTGGCGCATGACAAAGCCAATAACTTCGGCAACGGCCTGATAATGTTCCATGGGAATTTCCTCGTCCACTTCAACGGCGGCAAACAGAGCGCGTGCCAGTGGCGGGTTTTCAACCAGGGGCACATCGTTATCTTCCGCAATTTCACGAATTTTCAAAGCGATGTAATCCGCCCCCTTGGCAACAACGCGCGGTGCCTGCATATCTTCCATCTTGTAGGCCAGCGCCACGGCGAAGTGCGTGGGGTTGGTCACGACCACGTCCGCCTCTGGTACAGCAGACATCATGCGTTGTCGTGCCCGCTCCGCCCGTACCTGCCTGATGCGGGCCTTGACGTGCGGATCACCTTCACTCTGTTTGTGCTCGTCCTTGACCTCCTGCTTGGTCATGCGCATCTGCTGGATGAAAGCGTATTTCTGATAGACGTAATCGAACGCGGCGATAATGGACATGACGATGAGAGAACCGACCGCAATTCTGATCGCGACCGCATGCAGACGATCCATTGTGGACACAAACTCGATCAGCGGGATCAGCGTCAGGTCGTCAAACAGGGGCAGGGCAAGTCCGGCCGCGACAAGCGTGACCAGCATCAGCTTCAGGATACCCTTGACGAATTCAACAATGGTGCGCAGGGAGAACATGCGCTTCAAACCCTTCAGGGGGGAAATTTTTGAAGGGTCCGGTGCAAGTTTGCTGGGTGCCCAGATCAAGCCACTCTGCGCAACACTGGACACCACGGCCATCAGCATCAGCAGACCCATCATAGGACCCAGTATCCACAGCAGGGCAATGGAAACTTCCAGCAATACGCCACGCAGATGCTCCAGGCCCACATCGATATTGTGCGGCTGTTCGATAAACTGAATACCGAGTGTGCGAACCTGTTCCGCCATAATCGGCACCATCAGGAACAGCGCAAAGGTCGCGCCAAGCAGGATGCCCCAGCTCTTGATTTCCTGGGACGTCGCGGTCTGCCCCTGGTCTTTCGCTTTTGTGAGTTTTCGCGAACTGGGTTCTTCTGTTTTTTGGGCGTCGTCTTCTTCGGCCATTGTGTGTTACCCGTTTATCTGCGGTCTGCTGACATAATCCATGTCAGGACCCGACGAACCGTTGAAACGTATCCTGAAAGTGCTGCAGAAACATCATCATGACTCCCGACAACGTCGCTATCATGACAAAAAACTGCAAGGATATCTGGATAGGCATGGCAAAGAAGAATAACGGCAAAGCCGGCATCAGGCGACCGAGAATACCCAGCCCGGCATAGTATGCCAGGGCAATCACCAGAAACGGCGATGCCAGTTGCAGGGCCAGCGCCACACTATCGCCGATGCCGCGCGCCAGCATCAGTGCCGTATCGCCAACCAGAATGGCCTGGCCGGGCCTGAACAATCCATAGGTTTCAAGCAACGCCTCGAACATCAGGTGGTGCATATCGGTCACAAAAATCATCAACAGGCCAATCGTCACCAGAAAGCTCGAAATCACCGAACTTTGCTGTTCTGCGATGGGGTCACGGACCAGCGCGTTGGCCAGCGAGGCGAACATGGCTACAAATGTGCCCATGATCTGCAACGTTCCCAAAGCGATTCGACCCAGCACACCAAAAAACAAACCGATATAGGCTTCTGACGCAATCAGCAGGATCATGTCTGAAACGACAGGCGGTTCCGCGGGCAGCAAGGGGAACACCAGAGGTGCGGTGACAAAACTGACCGACAGTGCAATGGCCAGCCTGATCCGGGCATTGACATACGAGGCGCTGAACCCCGGCATGATCATCAATGCCGTACCGACCCTGGAAAACACCAGAAAAAAGCCGAACACATTAAAGTTTAAGAATTCACCCAGCATGCAGTATCAACTCAGTCCGATCATCCGATCAAACATCCGTTCTGCAAACTCAATCACGGTGTTCATCATGAATGGCAGAAAGATGATCAGGGATGCAAAAATCACCATGATCTTGGGAACAAACGTCAGGGTCATTTCCTGAATAGTCGTCAATGCCTGGAACAGGGCGATGATGAGGCCAATGACCAGTCCGGCACCCATAATCGGGCCGGATGTCATCAGAATGACGGTCAACGCCTCGCGTCCGATCTCCAGGACGTCTGTTCTGTTCATGCTACCCCCTTTAACGCAGTTTTTCTTTCGAAGGCGCGTACGCGTCGTCACGTGACAACGATGCATCGAATCGAATTCGCTCGTGGGAGTATATCACCTGATCCGAAGGGATGCGATTAGTGCCTGATACCTGGACTATCCCAGGCTGTCATCGTGTATCCGACTGGCAGACAGGTAAATTCTGTCCAGGCCGGATCGCCGCCCTTACATGGGCATACGCAGGATTTCCCGATAGGCGTCAATGACCTTGTCACGGACACTGACGACGGTCTGCAGGGTGACTTCGGCTTCGGCAACCGCTGTCACAACCTGGGTCAGGTCTGCTTTATCGTTGATGCCGGCAATAGAAAGCTGTTCACCGCGTTCGCCGATCTGGATGGCTTCGCGGATGGCCCCTTTGACGAGAGATGCAAATTCATCACCGCCGGATGCTATTTCACTACCGGCGGAATCGCCCGAGACTCCTCTGGATGCATCTTTGTAGGCGTTAATGACCTGATTGATGTTTTGTGCTGCAGTAACCATTTTTTTGACCCGTTTCCCGTTCCAGGTTCGGTATCCACCAGTTATTGGTGCCCCTTACCATTTAGTTTGGCCATTCGTTTTGCCGATTATTGTGGCCCCAGAATATCAATCAGACTGGTCAGCATGGCCTTTGAGTTCTTGATAACGTTGAGATTGGCTTCGTAGGACCGCTGCGCTTCGCGCATGTCCATCATTTCAATGAGCGTGTTGACGTTTGGCGTCAGCACATAGCCATTTTCATCGGCGGCCGGATGGGCCGGATCAAATGACTTCCCGAATTCAGACAAGTCCGGACGGATGTCGTGAACCTCAACCATGTTCAGGCCTGACCGGTTATTCAGAACATTCTCAAAGGTGATAACCTGTCGCCGGTAGGGCAACTGGCCGGGTTCTGTCGCCAGTGAATTGGCATTGGCAATATTCTCGGCAATCACCCGCAGACGCGTTCCCTGCGCCCGCATGCCAGAGCCCGAAATTGCCAGTGTTTTGAGTAGATCGTCAGCCATGTGGCTTCTCCTGTGGCGTCGTCATGTGGTCACGTTATCCGCGCCCGTTACCCGCGACCCAGTGCCATTTTCAGCATGGACAGGTGCTTTCGGTATATTTCCGACGTGAACTTGTGTGATATGGCGGTTTCATTCAGTTTCTGGACCTGTTCTTCCAGCACAACCGAATTGCCGCCGGGCGCTGTTTCGTAGGGCATGCGGGTCACTTCTTCTGAAAAATCCCGAATGCGTCTGCGCTGGCCACCCATATGTCCCTCACCGGAAACATCCATATTGATCTGCATGGACTCGCGGCGCAGAATTTCGCGAAATTCGAACGGGCGTAAATCGCTCGCCTTGAATTCCGGTGTATCCGCATTCGCCACATTCTGCGACAGAACTTCCTGGCGCTGGGAAACCCAGGCCAGACGCTTTTTCACGGCGTTGAATAGCGTTAAATCATCTAGACTCATGGCCCTCGTGCCTCACGTGCGATTTCCAATTAATTTCTTGGTAGGAATTATCTGCCTACTAGGTTAACAACTGATTAACCCTTCGCGTCTCCATGCACTGAATTCAGAAAATGTTAACCATGACGGCCGCATGGATATGGAGGGCTGCCACCGATGCTTAACCGAAAAGTACCGCCAGACATGAAAATGGTGTAAAAAAAACGAGTCGCTGTACACATTCTGAATGAGGTGAAAGGAACAGGCATATGAAACGAACCTATGATGACAGAGCAAATATCTTCACCATGATCGTGAATATGCGAACCTTCTTTGTGGCTCCGGCGTTGTTCCTTTCGCTGGTTGCAGGCATTGGTGTTATGTCTGTGACAACAGCCCAGGCTGAGGGATTTAGCTGGGCCGATCTGGGTAGCGTTCCCAGTGATGCGATTTGCATCGATCGTGGGGACAGACTGTTTCGGCAGATTGGTGCGGACCACATATTTGCCAGCGAATAGGCAGTTTCAGCGTACGATCTGAATGGCACAGATGCGGACGGGGTCTTGATCTGCAGCTACGGGCCAGATAGTGAAACCAGAGTGTCACTCATTCTGCACAGTACCGGGGAAGAGGCACCACGCAGTTCGCTGCTGGATTTGCTGGAGAAACTCTGGGAAAGCCAGTGACGCAGTTGATACTTCTTTCCGCTGTTTCCGCGTTTGGTTCCAGAGAATCGAGCATTAATCCCGAAAATCAAAGTTATCTGGCATAAGATTCTGATATATTCGATTATTCGGCTATCAACTCACTAACTGTCCTGCTCCATTTCTGTAATGATTTCCCGGTGTTTACCTTTGTCCGACGACACATCACACAAAGATCAGTCTGGCACGAAGCGCAAGGATGCTGTGGCTGTTGCCATGTCCTATGCGCCGGAAACAGACTCTGCACCTCGGGTTATTGCCGGGGGGCGCGGCTCGGTGGCCGAGCAGATTCTGGAAATTGCCTTCGCCAACGGGATCAGGGTGCGCGAAGATGCTGATCTGGCGGAATTGCTGAGCGCCATCGAACTGGACGACGAGATACCGGCCGAAGCATTTGCTGCCGTTGCCGAAATACTGATCTATGTGTACAAGGCTAACGGAAACTGGCCTGCCTATCTGGACGAGGCCTTTGGCGGACCGGCACCCCACGCACAGGGTTCGGATGTGCCGGATAATGATGAGGACGTACCCCGTGAGTAATGGCCCCCCAGAAGAATCAGATAAAACAGACGAATCAGAAGAAACAGTGGAAGAATCAGCGGAGAATACCCTCGAAGCCGATATCAGAACCCTGCGTCTGGCCGTGGACGACGCACTCGCCGCTATTTCCGCGGGTCAGGACGTGGCGCTTCCGCGAATCGGTGACATGGTCGAGTCCCTGACCGCGCAGTTACAACAGCGGATCCTGTCCATGAAACCCGACGAACGCGATGCAATTCTTGAGGACCTGACCCACATTCTGACGGGTTTCAGTGCCCTGGAAGAAGCCATCAAGGCAACGGCACCGCTAGGCGACGAAGCTGAACGCGACCCTGATCCTGACTCTGACCCTGATGCCGGGACAAACAACTGATGGACGCAAGCAACATTGCCCAGGCCGTGCTGGCCCTGATTTTCGTGCTGGGTCTTATCGGTGCCATCGCGGTTCTCGCCCGGAAACTGGGTCTCGGTGTTCCCTCCCCGACCCTCAGAACCAAAAACAAACGCGTTACGGTGGTTGAAGTCACCGTCGTGGATTCGAAACGACGACTGGTGCTTGTTCGTCGTGATGATCAGGAACATCTGATCCTGCTGGGGGCGAATAGCGAGCAGGTTGTTGAATCCAACATCAAAGCAGGGCAGACTCCTTTTCAGGCCACTCTCGATTCGGTGGATACTGATACCAAGACCACGCCTTGAACTGACAGAGATGTCACCTTGCAAACAACTGATCAGGTAAAACCCAGATGAACAGACGCCGATACGCGTTGGCGGCCATCGTGGGCCTTACCGGACTGATCATGGCGTTGGGTTATTTCAATCCTGCGGCGGCACAGACCATCTCCCTTGATCTGGGTGAAGGTGGCGGTGATTCCACGGGGCGGATCGTTCAGCTCATCGTGCTGATCACCATACTCTCGCTGGCCCCAAGTATTCTGATCATGGTCACGTCGTTTACCCGGATCGTCATTGTGCTGTCGTTTGTCAGGACGGCCATCGGCACCCAGCAGGCACCACCCAATCAGGTGCTGATCTCACTGGCCATGTTCCTGACGATCTTTGTCATGATGCCGGTGTTTGAAGAATCCTACGATGCCGGAATCCGGCCGTTGATGGAGAACGAGATCGATGAGTTCGAGGCCTTCGAGCGTGCGGCAGAGCCGTTCCGGGGGTTCATGCTGTCGCACGTGCGGGAAAAAGACCTGTTGCTGTTCGTCAATTTAGCCGAGATAACCGATGACGAACTGGAGGACGGCATGCCGCTTCGTGCTCTCATTCCCGGTTTCATGATCAGCGAACTGCGCCGCGCCTTCGAGATCGGGTTCCTCATATTCGTACCATTCCTGATCATCGATATGGTCGTGGCCTCGGTCCTCATGGCCATGGGTATGATGATGTTGCCACCCATCATCATCGCGTTGCCGTTCAAGATTATCTTTTTTGTTCTGGTGGATGGCTGGTATCTGGTGGTCGGCTCACTGGTCCGCAGTTTCGGCACCTGAAAATTCCACGATCTGATACCGGTACAACATCATAACCAGTGACAGCGCCTGTCCGTCACCGGCCATTTCCTGTTCCCCAAAGGGCCGTTCACTGGCCAGACACTGGAGAAGCGCTGCCAGGTCTGCGTTCACCTGAAGTGTCTGATTGCCAAACCCCAGATCAAATCCGCCATTTGCATTCTGTGCGATGACAATCTTCACATGTGCCGGTTTGATCAACTGCCACCCGTTCGACAGTTTCTGCTGCATATCATCGGGCGTAATGTCACTGTCCACGTCGTCCATATCCGCAAACGCGTCGCTGGACGATCCGGCAAAATACTCGACAAGCCAGCGCCCGAAATGTTCGGTACCGGCACCGGCAGATACGGCTTGTTGCAGGTGTTGCGTAACCGTCTCGCTCATAAAGAATCCGGCGTCCTCTGTACCGAGACCTGTCGCCGGATAGGCCGCATCAAAATCATCAAATTCGCGAAGGTACTCACCGTAACCCATAAAAATATCCGACAGTTTCGGCCCCAGAAACCCGACCGAAAATGTCAGCGAGTCCTCGAGTGCTGTACCGTCGTGGGCAAACCGGGGCGGAATATAGATCACGTCACCGCATGTAACGGTTACGTCATTCCCCCCGAAATCATCACGCAACACCTTGAGATCGATGCCTTCCACATAGACCTCCTGCGCTGCGGTCAGGGCGGTGTACCCGACCCGCCAGGTGCGCTGCCCGGAACCCTGAACCAGAAACACGTGGTAACTGTCCATGTGCGGACCGACGGTGCCACCCGGTGCGGCGTAACTGACCATAATGTCATCCAGCAGCCAGCGCGGCGAAAAATCGAAATGCTTCAGCAGTTCTGCCGTGTCCGGGTGAAACTGCTCCACATTCTGAACCAGCAGACTCCAATGTGTCTCCGGCTGATCGCGAAAGACCTGTTCGTCAAACGGTCCAAACTGACAGGACCAGTCGTTGCCCTGCCCCGATCCGGCAACAATCCGCGACCGCACACCATCCTCACAAGACAACGCCGCCAGTTCGTCCGCATCAATCAGCGACTCCATGACCGCAACGGGCACAGCACCCCGAACAACAAACGGCGCCTGCGCCCAGTAGCGGGCGTAGAAATCCTCTGGTGAAGGAAATGTCTCAAGGATGGGTAGAACTGTCGTCATGAAGGTCCTTGTTAGAGGTACCGGGAAGTTTTTATGCACCCTGTTTACCACACACCGAACAGGGCTACAGGACATATTAATTAGCAATCGGACGGCGGAATTCGGTGCCAGCAAGAATCCCAA
Organism: Rhodospirillales bacterium; assembly: GCA_021775325.1. GTDB lineage: Bacteria > Pseudomonadota > Alphaproteobacteria > Rhodospirillales > Casp-alpha2 > JABJGO01. The sequence goes on along the minus strand of JAJFID010000022.1, from coordinate 4,207 downwards.
CCACGCCTATCCGGTTCAACGTTTCCGGTCTGACGGGGGGGTATGAATCACAGAGGTTGATTTTGTTCAAACCTCGCATTCTAACCCCGGAGAGTGACCAGCCTAACGCAATTGCACCGTGTCCCCCTTTACCTGTGACGACTATCTTCTTTAAATGACATTCAATCCACAGTAGATTTTTCAGTAACAGTTTCTAGTTTTCATGTGACGGTGGGTCGTCTTGGTTATTGATAAAGATTTCTTTGGAATACTCTTATCCGCAATCCCTACAATCATGACTTTGGGGTTTCTGTTTCTCGTCTCCCGTCCATTTGTGAAATCAATATTCCGTAAGGGCCTAACCATTGATTGGCGACAGGCCAAAATTCAAGGTACCTGTCTTGGGGTTGTTGGGCTGATTGTATTTTACCTGTATTATCGGAGTTATAAAAATTCAGGTATTGAGCAGTCCAAATTTCCTGATGACCAAGACATCATTCTTGACGGTATAGATTGGTCCGAGATTTTTCACGGAATCTCACCAGACGACCAAGCTCAAATGCTCGAGTTTATCCTACTGGGCCTCGGTGCCATCATTGTGATCGCATTTATCGTGAACCCAATGCAAAAGATGATTTTCGAACAAATCAAAAGCGTTTCTGTCAAAGAAATCTATTCAACAAGGGGTGTGTGGAGGAGGTTCCCCATAGCGATATCAGTAGCTATTGTGATGATGGGGTTCTTCGTGTTCTTTACACAGCATCTCCTAAAACCTGAGGGATACTTCAATTGCCACTATCTTTATAGCTACGTCGTTGTTGACGACGACAAGAGAGTACAGTCTTGCTCTCAGGTTATTGAAGATCCAAGTACAATCTACAATGAAAAGATTGAAGCGCTCCGTATTCGAGGTGAAATTTATTTCACAAAATCAAAACTTGAAGAAGCGCTTGCAGATTTTTCAGAGGTGGCTCGCATATACACTCATGACGCATGGTCCCACAACGCCGTTGGCGTAGTCAGAAGTAAACTTGGTCAAACTGAGCTAGCTATTGCCGACTATTCTCACGGCATAGAGATTGATCCGGATGCCGGATATATCTATTCCAACCGCGGGAGAGCAAGAAGCGAACTACGACTGTATGAAGCGGCCATTGAAGATTTCCGTCGCGCAATCGAATTGAATCCAAATAGGTTTGATGCGTTCAATTTGCTGGCCTGGACTTTGGCGACGGCACAAGAACCTGAAATCCGAAATGGAGAAGAGGCCATTCAATTCGCAGGGATAGCTATTGAACTCGAAGACAGTCCTAACACGCGAGATACTCTCGCAGCCGCATTGGCTGAGGCTGGATATTTTGATCAGGCCGTTGAAGAAATGGACGTTGCGGTTCGGAAAGAGAAGGAGCGCGGGGGAAAAAGGTTATCTATTTTTGAAAAGCGCCGGGAGCTCTACAGAAACAAGCGACCACTTCGCTGTCCTGGGGAATTTTGCCAGTTTTGACATCGCTCCGTTGCAATGGTCATGAGTATTACCCAAATGCCGGAATTCGAAAACATACGAGGGCACGGAGAAGAAAGCCCTGTGACCTCCACTGTTCCTCGTCTCGCGAAAAAACTTGACTTTCTACCATTTTTATGTTTAAATTCCTATTCGTTCTTTTCCATTGTTAATAGCCTGTCAGCGCGCGCATGCGTATGTACCATGTGTGATCGCTGAAACCCAAGCGTGAATGCACGTAATCCCGCGAGAAAGCTGGCGAATTTTCCAAATGTTGCAAGACGGCCCATGTTACCCCCTCTCAGGTCATCTTTGATAACCTTGCCGGGTAACAAATGTCTACATTTTGTAACAGTTTTTGTCTACATTGTAACACTGTGTATTTCCCGTAATGCATTGATATAAAAACATTTTATGATGTATTTTCCATAATACGGGGCGTGATGTGAACATTGTGAACAATTGGCGGCAAAGGCCAAAAAAGATACCGCAGGCACCTAGTTTATCTGGCTCAACGCCTCGTTCTCCAGACGCTCTTTGTACTCGGCGAGGAAGGTCTGGAAATTTTCGGCGATCCTGACTTTGGACGGGATGGACTCAAACGAGATCAGGCCGAACTGTTCCGGTGTGGCGATCAGGACAAACGCGTCTCTCAGGTCCGTTGCCCGCATGGCTTCACCATACCGGTCCCGGACCTGCGCCAGTCCCTGGTCATTGCCGCTTAACGTCAGCGCAATGGAGTAATTGAGAATGTTGATGGCCTGTGCCGGGTTGAGTGGCTGATCGCGCGGGATGTCCTCCATACGGATCAGTTTCCGGAGCGACTGGGACGCCCTGGGCCAGTCCTTGGCCTTCCAGAACGCCTCCATGCGCAGTTGCTCCGCCTCTCGCGACTCATCGGTATCCAGCAACAGCATGGCACTGGCGTCATTGCCCAGCCCCATCAGGGCCCGTGCGCGGAGCTGGGTGCGCTGGTTCTGCAGCTCCGGCGGCAGATTTTCGCCTTCGGATATCTCCAGCGCTTTGAGCGCGCCCGCATAGTCTCTTGCCAGCAGTCGAACGACCGCCAGTTGCGCGCCAACCCGGGCCTTGTCAACACCCTGAAGGCGGAATTTGACCTGACCATCCAGCAGCGCCGCCGCTTCGTCCAGCAGGTCGACCCTGACCAGTCGGTCGGACAGATTGCGAATCATCTGATCGCCCAGATCACCGACCGGCGTCAGTTCCTTGAACTCTTCGTACAACGCGATAGCGGTTACAGGCGGCAACCGGTCGGCACCGTCTTTGAGAAACAGATAAGCGAACGTATCGGACATGCGTTGGGTGATCTGCTCAGCCCCTTCACGTTCGCGGAAATGTGTGGCCGCCTGACGCAGAGTGCTCAGCCCCTGCCGGAACCCGCCCTGCGACAGATAGAGATCGCCCAGCCGGCGCAACAGATCGAACTCGAACTCACCGCCGCGCCAGGCAAAGCGCAGTGTTTCCAGTGAATCAATTGTCTCGAGGGGTGATGCTCGCTCCAGCTCCAGTAACAACTCGGCTCTGGCAACGGTCGCGAACACACGGCTGGGCCGGTGGGCACCCACCGCCGCCAGTTCGAAGTTGCCGATGGCGGCCTCAAAGTCACCCGCCGCCTGATCCTTCATGCCGGACAGATACTGCCACTCACCAATCTCCTTGGGGAACAGTTCCTCGGCGCCCAGACTTTCAACAAACTCCTGGGCACGGTCTGCATCGCCGACCCGGATTGTGGCGTCGATGACATCCATGGCAAGCGGGATGCGCAAGGCCCGTGGATAGGGATCAGGGATGCGCGCCGTCGAGCGGATACCGCGCATGACCTGTGGTTCTTCGTGGCCTTCCACAAACTCGACCAGTGAACGCCAGAACATGCCTTCATCATTATTGTCCAGTTGCGAGCCCTTGAAATCCTCACGCGCTTCTTCGTATCTGTGGAGCAGGAAATTTGCCATGCCCCGGTACAGCCTGTAGTCCGCCCGTTTTTTGGTTTCCGGCGTTTCATCGGCGAGAATTCGGAGCACGCCCAGGGCTTCGGCCGAGTAGCCGTGGGCCAGGAAAAACCGCACGAGTTCATACCGTCCCTCGGCACGTTTTGTGCGGCTCGGCGCAACGGCAATCGCGTGTTCCAGTTCCTGGCGATGATCACTGAAAAACTCCACGGACGCGTTCTGTAACGGTTCGAAATCAACAATGCGGGTCAACGGGCGATCAGAGTCCGACTGGGCGCGGGCGATATCCAGATCAGATGTTGGCGAGATATGGAGTGTCCGTGTGCTGGTAATGCCGATGCCCTGACGGACCGGACGAATACGCAGGGTATCGACGCGGGGCTCGATAACCACGCCCTGGCTGGACGGGCGAATTTGGAACTGGGGATATTCATACAGATTGGTAACACCGTATCCCAATGGCAGAACCGGCACAGTGACAAAATATTCACCCATTTCCGGATCAACCAGCGGCACAGCCTTGCCGGGTTCGGGTACGGGCAGAAACACCCGTGCGCCAACCGGTGAATCCGGTTGTGCGGCGGCGGCCACGGGCGACAGGGTCGTCAGGCTCTGCTCGGCAAACTCCAGCAGCCAGGTCAAACCTTCCCGTTTTGGCAGCGGGTTCACCCCGCGTTTGGTCACAGCCCGTAAAACCGTTGCGGCTGGATGCGGAAGTTGTTTCAACTCCACGATCATGTCGCCCGCCACCGCGCGC
>JAJFID010000210.1 GCA_021775325.1 Rhodospirillales bacterium | reverse complement strand
ACCGGCGACACCATCGTCGCCATAAATGATGAGGAAATTGCGTTATTCAGTGATTTGCAACGTATTGTCCAGGAGCACCCGGAAACATCCATCGATTTATTCATATTGCGAAACGGCGACAACGTGACGGTCTCCGTACGGCCAAGGGGCATAACCGGTGATGACGGCGTAACGTACGGTCAATTGGGTGTGTCACCTGATCCGGAACAGATGCATTATGAAACATCTGGTTTCTTTGAGTCCGCCTGGTTTGGCGTGTCTCGTACGGTTGGCATGGTTACTGGGATACTGCAGTATCTTGGCGACATGATTGCAGGAAACCGAGGTACGGAGGAGCTGGGTGGGCCCTTACGGATCGCTCAGATTTCAGGCGATATGGCCGAGGGCGGTATAATCAATTTAATCGTCTTCATGGCCGCTCTCTCTGTAAATTTGGGCCTGATCAATCTGTTCCCGATCCCAATGTTGGATGGCGGTCATCTCGTTTTCTATGCCGCAGAACTGGTTCGTGGAAAACCTTTAGGAGCCAAGGCGCAAGAATACGGTTTCGGTTTTGGTCTGATTCTGCTAATTCTGATCTTTGTATTTGTGACATGGAATGATCTTGAGCATTTTCGGGTCATTGAGTTCTTGAAAAACCTAATTGGTTGAATCGGTTAGTAAAAAGAGGCGGGTAGGATGAAACACATCCTCAAAATCGGGTTGGTCGCAACCCTGGCGGTATTTGCTGCTCCTGCTTCAGGTACGGAGCAATCAATCGATCAGGTTGCCCAGTCAGTTCCCGTCATCAAATCGATCATGTTCGAAGGAGGGAATAGGGTAGAGCCCGAGACAATCCGTTCCTACCTCCTGATTCAGGAAGGTGATGAATTTAACGCTTCACGGATCGACCGATCGCTCAAAAGCCTGTTCGCTACAGGCCTGTTTGCGGATGTGAGTTTTTCTCGTCGCGGCGATGTACTTGTCGTATCCGTGGTGGAAAATCCGATTATCAATCGCATCGCATTTGAAGGTAACGACATCATTGATGACGACGTGATTGATGCGGAAGTAACTCTGAGGCCGCGTGTTATCTATACCCGAACAAAAGTGCAAAATGACGTTCAACGCATCATCAGTATTTATCGGCGAAAAGGACGGTTTGCGGCAACAGTAGACCCCAAGGTAATCCAGCTTTCACAAAACAGAGTTGATCTTGTCTTTGAGATTTCTGAAGGTGAAGCAACAGAAATTAAGAACATAAGATTTGTCGGAAATCGCCAATATGATGATGATGATCTACGTGGCATCGTTCAGACAAAGGAGTCCAGGTGGTATAGAGTCTTGTCATCAGATGACGTTTACGATCCGGATCGAATGACGCTTGATCGGGAATTACTGCGTCAGTTTTACCTGGATGAAGGGTATGCCGACTTTAGAGTAATTTCCGGCGTCGCCGAACTTACGCCCGATCAACAGGACTTTTTCATTACCTTTACGGTCGACGAGGGTGAGAGATACACATTTGGCGATGTTTCGATTGACGCACGATTGCGTGATCTTGACGCAGAGCAGCTTGCACCACTTTTGCAGTTGGAATCTGGCGAGTGGTACAGCTCCGAGCTCGTGGATGAAGCCACAGACCGCTTGACCGATGAGGTCGGTACGCTGGGCTATGCCTTCGTGGATGTACGGCCAAAACTCAACCGGGACCGGGTGGAAAGAAAGATCGATCTTACGTTTGAGATTAATGAAGGCCCCAGGGTGTTTGTGGAACGCATCGATATTGTTGGAAATCTGCGAACAGTCGATAAGGTGATTCGTCGAGAACTTCGTTTGGTGGAAGGTGATGCATTTAACTCAGCCAAATTAAGACGGTCGCGGCAAAGAATTCAGAATCTGGATTACTTCGAGACAGTTTCTGTCGATCGTGGTCCGGGAAGCTCGCCGGACAAATCTGTCATCAACGTCACTGTGACTGAAAAGTCGACTGGGGCTCTCAGCCTCGGTGGCGGATTTTCATCGGATATTGGACCACTTGCCGAAGTTGGTGTAACGGAACGAAACCTGCTAGGGCAGGGGCAGAGCTTGGCTTTGACCTTCCGCCTTGCTGCGGAGGCGTCGCAGTTAAATCTTAAATACACTGAACCCTATTTCCTGGATCGTGAGGTTCAGGCAGGATTTGACGCCTTCAGGCGGACGCGTGATGAACAGGATACGAGTTCATACGATTCAGAGGAAACCGGTTTTGGGCTTCGCGGCGGATATGCCATTACGGAAGATCTCTATCAGAACTGGAGTTACTTGTTGAATTTTGAAGAGGTCAAGAACGTCGATTCAGATGCGTCATTGTTTGTGCGATCACAGGAAGGCGAAGAAACTCTCTCATCTGTGTCACACATGCTGACTTATGATAAACGTGACAGTCGTATTCAGCCTACTGAGGGTTACTTTGCGTCTGTGGTCAACGATGTGGCAGGATTTGGAGGCACCAAACACTACCTCAGGAATTCCGTATCAGCCGGGCAGTATTTTGAACTGACCGAGGACTATGTACTGGCGCTTTCGGGGCGCGTCGGATTAATCAACGGGCTGAGTGAAGACGTAAACCTAACGGACAGGTTTTTTGTCGGTGGGCAAAATCTGCGTGGATTTGCTGCCGGCGGCGTCGGGCCTCGGGATGTTTCAACTGATGATGCCCTCGGCGGTGAATGGATGTATACAGGTCGGGCCCAGTTGCGGTTTCCCCTTGGTTTTGCGGAAGAACTCGGGATTCAGGGTAGAATATTCTCGGATTTTGGATCTTCCGGAGAACTTGCCAATCCTGATTCGAATGTTCGTGATACCGGTAGCATACGTGCATCTGTTGGCGTAGGCTTGGGCTGGGATTCCCCGTTTGGTCCGATAGGCATGGATCTCGGATTTCCGGTCGTCAAAGAGAGTTTTGATGATACCGAGACGTTTCGCGTGAACCTCGGCACGACGTTCTAGAGCAGGAGATTTAGCGTATCATGTTGAAGTTCCTAATGCGGTTTGCTGTTCTGATTTCGATCTTGGCAATCTCATCATCACTCGTGCTGGCACAGGAAACGACACCGACACAACCTGCCAATTCTTTGCGGATTGCGGTTATCGATATGAAGGTTGTTCGCCAGCAATCCAGTGCCATGCAGGCAATCCGGGAGCAGATAAGTGCACTTCGTTCGAGTTTTCAGACAGAGGTCCAGGCCGAAGAAGAATCGCTGCGAACAGCAAACCAGGAATTAGCGAGACAACGCAGTATTTTGGGTGCTGAGGCTTTTGCCGAAGAACGGCGCAAGTTTGAATCTCGATTAGCTGACGTGCAGCGGAATGTCCAAAAGCGTCGCCAAGACCTGGAACAGGCCCGTGACGCGGCAGCGTCAGAAGTCCAGGGCGTTCTCAATCAGATCATTGCCGAAATCGCTACAGAGAGAAGCATCGGACTTATCTTGCCTCGCGAACAAACGATCTACGTTATCAAGAACTTAGAGATCACGAGTGAGATAATAAACCGTCTGAATACGGCGATGCCGTCTGTCACGGTACCCCAACCTGGACAGTGATGAATGGCAGATGAGCGATTTTTTAAGTTGGCGGGTCCGTTTAACCTCAATCAACTCGCTGACATTGCCGACGCTGAGATAGCGGGAGCTGACAGAAGCGGTACAATATTCACAGATGTTGCTCCGCTCTCAACCGCTGGCGCAACTGATATCAGCTTTCTGGAAAACAAAAAGTATATCGATGCTTTCACCAATTCCGGCGCTGGTGCATGTCTGGTTCACCCGTCGTATGTTGACAAAGCACCAAGTGATATGGCTCTGCTTGTATTGGAACAACCGTATCACGGATACGCCCGCATTGCGGCAGCGTACTATCCTGATTTACCAATTGATGCGGGTGTCCATGCAAACGCCTTCGTTTCTGAGAGCGCGTCGCTGGGTACCGGTGTTCAAATCGCGGCGGGGGCCTGTGTCGGCGATAACGTAACGATCGGAAATAATTCATTAATCGGTGCGAATACTGTCGTCGAAACGGGGGTGCATATCGGGTCTGGTTGCCGCATTGCGGCGAACGTCACCCTGCAATGTTGTGACATAGGAGATTTTGTCATTTTACATCCGGGCGTTCGAATTGGTCAGGACGGGTTCGGCTTCGCCATGGGGGCCACTGGTCATTTGAAAGTCCCTCAACTTGGACGCGTGCTTGTCGGCGATAACGTTGAGATTGGAGCTAATACAACGATCGATCGCGGAACAGGACCAGACACCGTTATCGGATCGGGCTGCAAGATCGATAACCAGGTTCAGATAGGGCACAACGCGCAGTTAGGTAACGGTTGTATTCTGGTGGCACAGGTCGGCATTTCTGGCAGCACAGAAGTAGGGCATTTTACAGCGATAGGTGGCCAGGCAGGTATTGCTGGGCATTTGAAAATAGGAGACGGCGTTCAAATCGCTGCGAAATCAGGGATCATGCGGAACATCGATTCCGGTATGACAGTCGGCGGAAGTCCCGCGCAACCCATGAAAGATTGGTTGAGAAGTGTGGCTGCAGTAGAGCGGCTCGGCAAAAAGAAAGGCAATGCAAATGGATGACCATGTAGCTCCAGATGGTTTTATTGAGGAACTGGATGTTACCGAAATCATGAATATGATACCGCATCGATATCCCTTTTTGTTCCTTGATTCCATGCGTAACATCGTTCCAGGAGAAAGGGCTGTTGGCATCAAAAATGTGACAGTGAATGAGAATTTTTTTCAGGGACATTTCCCCGGGCAACCGATTATGCCCGGTGTCATAATGGTCGAAGCTATGGCACAAACAGCGGGAGTGACCGTAATTGCTGGGCACCCACGTAAGGAAAATAGTAAGGACCCTATGGTTTACTTTATGACAATTGACTCCGCGCGTTTTCGCAAGCCTGTGGTTCCCGGTGATGTTCTTGAACTTCATGTCGAAAAAGTTCGGTCGCGTGGCAATGTCTGGAAATTCAAGGGTGAGGCGATTGTCAGTGGTGTCCTTAAGGCTGAAGCGGTGTTCTCAGCCATGATCGTGGAGCAGTAATGGTCGATATACACAGCAGTGCCGTGATTGAGCAAGGCGCGCAGCTTGGTGAAGATGTGCGGATTGGTCCGTTCTGTGTCGTGGGTGGCGAGGTGAACCTGGGTGATGGTGTTGAACTGGTCTCCAATGTCGTTGTTGCTGGTGATACGACGATTGGCGCGAACACCAGAGTTTTTCCTTTTGCCTCGATCGGTCATCCACCGCAGGATCTGAAGTACAAGGGCGAACATTCCCGCCTCGAGATTGGTTGTAACAATATTATTAGAGAACACGTTACGATAAATCCCGGCACAGAGGGGGGCGGTTTACTGACATCTGTTGGCAATAACTGTCTTATAATGGTGGGCGCCCACGTGGCACACGACTGTCAGATTCGTGACCATGTCATTTTGGTCAACAATGCCACACTGGCCGGCCACGTGGTAGTCGATGAGTGGGCAATCGTTGGCGGGTTATCTGCTATTCACCAGTTCGTTCGAGTCGGTCGTCATGCGATGATTGGGGGGATGAGCGGGGTAGAAAACGACGTCATACCTTATGGTTCGGTCACGGGAAACCGGGCACATCTTTCGAGCCTCAATATCGTCGGGTTACGACGCCGGAACTTTTCACGCGATGTTATCCACGATCTCCGCAAAGCATACCGGCTCATGTTTGCGCCAGAGGGTACTCTGGTTGAACGATTAGTCGATGTCGCTGACGAATTTCACGACAATGAACCTGTCATGGAAATCGTTGATTTTATTCGGGCTGACTCATCCCGTGCCATTTGCCAACCGCGCCTGGAAGATGCTGCCTAAACTCGGCATTATCGCGGGCAGTGGTCAATTGCCGATCAAGATCATTGATGCGTGCAAATCCAGTAATCGTGCAATATTTGTCATTGCGCTGGAGGGACAAACTCCCGAAGCGACAGTTTCCGGGGTTCCGCATATGCGGGTCAGATTGGGAGCTGCAGGTAAGATTATTAACCGCTTGAGGGCTGAGGGCGTTGCCGATCTTGTGTTGGCGGGCGGTATTCGCCGCCCAAGCTTGCTGCACCTACGTCCCGACTGGTGGGCCATCAAATTTCTGATCAAATCACGAGCCTATGGTGCTGGTGACGATGGACTCTTGCAAGCCATTGTACATGCGCTTGAGATCGAAGAAGGGTTCCGGATAGTCAGCCCGGACAGCATTGTGGAACATTTACTGGCTCAATCTGGATTTATTTCCACTGAAGAAACCGACCTTGGTCCATACATGCATGACATTCAAATTGGGATTCAGGCTGCACGCGAGTTGGGACGACGTGATGAGGGTCAAGCCGCCATTGTCCGAAACGGTCGTGTCGTCGCCTTGGAAAACGAAGCCGGAACTGATGCCTTACTCAAATCGTTAATCGGCAATCATCCGAGTGAAAAGCCGATTCCTGGTTCTGGTGTGTTGATTAAGATGGCTAAGCCACAACAAGAAAACCGTGTTGACTTGCCCACAATCGGACCGGATACGGTCAGTCTGGCGGCGGCGGCGGGTTTGGCGGGGATAGTTATTGAGGCCTCGCGTTCACTGATAATTGATCAGGAGGCCGTATGTAGACTCGCCGACAGCACCGGACTGTTTGTTCGGGCCATGGAGAGTAGTGAAATCCAAGGCCTGTGCCATGATGACTCATCACTTGGTTCAATCGAAGGCCGACCGGCACCGTTGATATGCGTGATAGCGGGAGAGGCGTCAGGTGACCAACTCGGTGCTGCGTTGATTAACGGGATAAAGGGAAGGCTACCTAACGCCAGGTTGGTTGGTGTCGGTGGGCCTCTCATGCAGCAACAAGGCCTGGACAGCATCTTTCCGATGGAAGAACTATCGGTAATGGGAGTAGCTGAGATTTTGCCGCGACTCCCCAGAATCTTGCGCAGGATACGTGATACGGTCAAGTTTGTAATCGATACAAAGCCGAGCGTTGTAGTAACAATCGACTCGCCGGACTTTTGTTTTCGAGTGGCAAAACACCTGAAGGAAACAGGTATTCCACTTGTCCACTATGTGGCGCCCAGCGTATGGGCATGGCGTCCGAAACGCGCCAGGAAGATCGCATCCCTTGTCAATCATGTGATGGCAATATTGCCTTTTGAGCCACCATACTTTGAGGAAATTGGTCTCCCGTGTACGTTTGTTGGCCACCCCGTTACGGAAATCGAATGGAATGACGCCGAAAAGAAATTCCGTCGTAATCACGGAATTCCCCACGACGCCCAGGTGATTGCGGTACTACCCGGCAGTCGTAAGGGGGAAGTAACGCGATTACTTCCCATATTTCTCAAAGCGATTCGGCTTATGAAACCTAGTGGCGCGCTCAAACATATTGTAGTCACGACGGTAGACGGTACTGACGGTGTTGTTCGGGCTGCACTACGCGACACAGCTATTCCTGTCACAATAATCAAGGATCAAGTGGAGAAAATGCCTGCAATGGCCGCTTGCGATGTAGCCATAGCTGCGTCCGGCACCGTCGCTTTGGAATTGGCGAGAGCAGAGGTCCCAACTATCATCGCGTATCGCGTAAATCCTCTGACAGCTATGGTGCTCAAACGCGTACTCAAAATCCCGTATGTATCTCTAATCAACATACTAGAAGAAAGGGAGGTCATGCCGGAATACTTACAAGAGCGATGCACACCGACTAATATAGCCAATGCCCTGGAGGGACTGTTAACCAGTACCAGCCAGCAAGACGACCAGAAAGCTGGATTCGCCTCAGCGCTTGGAAAGCTTGCGGTGCCGGGGGATGCAGGAGAGAGCATCGCAGCCGACACCGTGATCAGGTTAGCGCATCTCCATACACGCTGAAGCAGCCATTATGATCTCAATGTGATGATTGTGGAACACCGACGCCATGGGATTGCGTGCTGACATTAAGCGGTTTGGTATCAGGTGCCAGATCAATCATCTTGACTGAAAAATCCAGAATATGAACCAGGGTTATGACTTCCTGGGCACCGGAAACGACATTTTTTCCCGCAAAGACGAATGAAGGCACGCCATTTATCCCAAGCCGATGAATACGCGCATTTTCCTCAAAGATTAAGTCGTGTTTTTCATCACTATTGAGAAAATCACGTGTATCGTTTGAATCCATGCCATTTTCCGATGCGATATATGCGAGGACCTCCACATCAGCAATATCTCGACCTTCAACAAAGTACGCATAGAAAATCTCTTCTGCAATGTCTTCAAGCAGCCCCATCGCACTTGCGAGCAGAATCAATCGATGCGCGTTAATCGAACTCGGCGTAAAATCGACATTGGCTGAGAAGGGAATGCCAGATGTCAATCCAGCAGAGTCGACTGCCTCATGGAATTGTTGAATGCGGGATTCACTTCCAAACATCTTGTTCAGATATCGAATTCGGTCTGTGATGCCTTCATGGAGGTCCGGGTTTAGCAGGAAGGGCCGCCAAACAAGGTGTATTGGCAAATGGGGGCGCTGCCCCAATGCCGCCCGCAGGCGTTTTAACCCCACAAAACACCAGGGGCATGTAACATCGGCGATGATGTCAATGTTCATACCTCAACAATGGTACAAGGGGCAGTGGGAGGCCAGCAATAGTTGAAAGCCGTGCGAGCGCTTGCTGATTCGGCAAAAAGGCGTGGTGAACAGTCCATTTCGTGAAAAAAAAGCTATAAACTTTTCAACGGTATGTGTTAAGGTGCTCAAATCGTTGATTGGATTGTGACCTAAGTCCTTGTTAAGTATGAGAATTATCAAGGGTCACAAAAAATGCTGCATTGCACAAAAAGTTGCTGCTTTTTTTGTTCGAGTGTGTTACAAACTGGTCATCCGATGTTCCATACTATTCCTGTACAGGGGATATGAGTTGGAACGGTCCGATGTTTTAATTTTTGGTGAAAGGCGTTGTTGCGCTCAGTATTCTTGCATAATTGGCCGAATGATAAGTTCGAATGATTTTGCATGATTTACGGGATATTGCTTACAAATTGGTAGGCAAGCTCGTCAGAACGGCGCGACATTGTTTTTTCCATTTCCAAGGAGCCGCCTTATGTCGTCTTCAAGAGACACAAAAAAACCTACTGCAGATTACTCGAGCCAGAAGAAAGGCCGTAAGTGTTTGATGTGCAGCGAAGAATTTCAGTCTACTCACTATGGTGAGCGCGTATGTGCAAACTGTAAGGGTACGGCTGCGTGGCGCGAAGGCCAGGCAGCTTAGGCTGAATTGTACCTGGTCTCGGGAAGTTTTACCCCTGCCAATAACTGGCAGGGGTTTCCTGTTTTAAAGAGCATTGGCCTGTATCAATTGCCTTTAGCCTCACTAAATTGAACTATTGCATTATCTTGATTACTTGTTTACTATAGTCTACGTAGCAGTGTCGCTATGATTAGTACTTCGGCAGAAAGTCGGGGATATGTTAGACAAGATCCAGAAGGCGGTCGAACCGCGGTTACCGAGCGTTGCAGTAGCGGCTTTTCAAACAGCTATCCATCAACAAGCTGAACTTGAAGAAGCAACTGAAGAGTTGCGTGCCCGTGAACGTGAGGCCCGTGCTGAACGCCAGCGCGAAGCGCAAAAGGATTTAGCTCAGTCAGGCGAGAGCAGTATCAGCTCTGTCACGGCGAGCACTGAATCTCATGGCGCGGACTCTGGTGGTTCATCAGATCGAGGTAACGCGGTCGATGTAAAGGTTTAGAATCGGGCTCAGTCCGATTCAAGGGACC
>JAJFID010000209.1 GCA_021775325.1 Rhodospirillales bacterium | reverse complement strand
GGGCGATGGTTCGCTGATTGCCGCACAGACGGCGCTTGAGCGCCCGGTAGAAACTATTCTGTCAGGGCCGGCAGCCAGTGTCATCGGTGCAAGCCATTTGTCCGGATGTGACAGCGGCGTGGTTTCCGATATGGGCGGCACAACGACAGACGTTGTTCTGTTTGATGGCGGCCGACCGACCATCAGCCGTGAGGGTGCCATGGTCGGTGGCTGGCGGACCATGGTAGCCGCCGTCAACGTCCGTACCTACGGCCTTGGCGGTGACAGTGAAGTCCGGTTAAGCACCGACGGGCATGCGAGACTATTACTGGGTCCGCGCCGCGTCGTTCCACTTTCCCTGCTGGTCCATGAGTACCCTGAAACGCTTGAGGTTTTAACCAAACAGCGTGAACGCCCTGTAACCACGGCACTTGATGGAAAATTCGGAATCCTGCTTCGCGACATGAACCTGGAACCGGGACCGGATGGCAAACCACCGAACAAAACCGTTGTTGCCATCATCGAACGGTTGCGTCAGGGTCCCGCACCGCTGCATCAACTGACAGCCTTCGGCATGGGTGAAAAAGTGCTGGAGCGACTGGTCAATGAGGGTCGCGTTGTACTCTCGGGATTCACCCCCAGTGACGCCAGTCATGTGCTGGACAAACAGGCAAACTGGAACGCGGACGGTGCAATTCTGGGCGCAACACTGTTTGTGCGACGGCTGTTTGATCTGGGCCATTACGAAACGGCGCAGGATGCGGAAGAGTTCGCCGGTCTGGTTTTCGAACGGGCGATTGTGGACAGCGCCAAAACCGTCGCCGGTGCGGTTCTTGCCGAACATTATGGAATCGAACCGGAACCGACGTCCGCATTGGGCCATTTTCTGTTCGAAGATGCGGCTCGGGACAAGACCCGACCAGAGGCGGCCGGAGAAGCAATCGGTGTTTCAATCGGTTTAAACCGGGCATTACTGGCCATTGGTGCGCCTGCCGCCACGTACTATGGCGGTGACAACGGCGCGGCAAAACGGCTCAATGCAGAGCTCGTTGATCTGCCCCACGCTGATGTGGCGAATGCTGTGGGGGCTGTGGTTGGTAGTGTCACGGGCGACGCGACGGCGCTGATCACCGAGCCCGAACAGGGCGTGTTCCGCGTCCACACCGACGCGGGTGTTCAGGATTTCCCCAGTCTGGCTGACGCCAACAGCCACGCCGAAGCAATCACCCTGGATCTGGCAACCACGCGGGCCACAGAACGCGGCGCATCGGAAACCGATACCAGCATCAACCGCGAGGAAATCATTGTCGATATCGGTGGTGGCGCAACGGTGTTTGTAGAAAGCAAATTGATCGTCACAGCGCGGGGCCGACCTGATTTGGGCGCGGCGGCGGACTAGGCCCCCTTACTTTTACCGTAGGTAAACAGCACAATCGACAGGATAGCGAGGAGGATGCCGCCGATCTGATACATGTTGAAGGGCTCGCGGAAAATAATGATGCCCACGCCAACGCTCGTGGTCAGGATCGACACGACGGCATAGAGCGAATACTGGGACGCGCCAAACTTGTTGTAGAGTAGAAAAAATCCCACAAACGTTACGAAAAAGCCGATTCCGCTGATGATGATCATACCCCAGTTATCGACAAGATACTGGCTGTCATCGGGCGTCTTGTACATGAAACTGGCCGCCAGAAACATGGCGAGACATATCGCGACAGCACCACACACAAACAGGAACGGGTTTTCCGACCCACTGGCCCCACGCTGACCATAAACAAATATGGCGTTGCCGATCGCCGCCAGGGTGGCAAACATCAGCGGTTGCATCAGACCGATGCTTTCCTGCCGCCCAGCGGGCCGCGTTTCAGACTTTCGCGTATGCGCTTTGGCATGCCAAATGTCTTCAGCACATCATCAATGCGACGATCCAGATACCCCCAGGTTTCGGGGAAATCGCCCTCGTCGTCCGGCATGTCGGCAAGCCAGTAAAAAACCGTGGTTGTGTACACGGGCAGCAGCAACCCGCGTTTGGAGTAATAATTCCAGTCTGTTGACTGATCACCGGCGGCGTACCACATTTCGTTGACAGTTTTGAGCGCGTTTTTCATGCCCAGTCCGGCATTCAACGGCAAGGCCATCCATGCCAGACATCGTCGCAACGCCTCACGATGCTCAACGTTGACCATAATCCTCGCCCTGACCCCCGCTGCGATACGGTCGCGAATCCGCATGTTTTCCATATCCATGTCGCTCAGTGCCTGCAACATACGGGTATCTGACTGCTCGGACCACAGCTTGGCGACCTCGGATACCCCCCGTGGAAAGGCCCGTTGAGCCATAATCCTGTCATATCCGGCATCACAGGCTCCTGCTTCCAGAGCCCGGCGGCTCCAGCCGTCAAAAACAACGTTGGGCAGCATGGCGTTGAGGACTGCCGTGCGGATTTCCATCATGCCGTCATCGATTTCTGCGCTCATGGGT
The DNA here is from genome assembly GCA_021775325.1 of Rhodospirillales bacterium. GTDB lineage: Bacteria > Pseudomonadota > Alphaproteobacteria > Rhodospirillales > Casp-alpha2 > JABJGO01. The sequence continues at coordinate 2,514 of JAJFID010000209.1, read as the reverse complement.
TCTCTCCCGACTCGTAACCATCTGCTTCGTCTTCGACGTCGCGCTCACTCAGTTCTTCAATATAACCAAAAGTCGACAGGTCATCCATACGCTGGGGATAGAGAATGCCATCCAGATGATCACATTCGTGTTGCAACAGGCGCGCATGATACCCGCTGACCTCGCGTTCGAAATGGCTGCCATCCAGGCGTTGCGCTGAAAAATGCAGATTCAGGAATCGTGGTACAACACCCGCCATGCCGGGCAGAGACAGACAGGCCTCCGTGGCGTAGTCCCGATCCAGTCCCACAGGCGTCAAAACCGGATTAATCAAAGCCGTTATCGGCTCACCAACACCATTTTCGTCGCGCCCTGCGGGCATGTAGTAGACGACCACGCGTATTGGCACATGAACCTGGGGGGCGGCAAGGCCCACACCAGGTGCATCCAGCATGGTTTCGACCATGTCTTCAACCAGACGGGCAACCTCGGGACTGGTCGGGTCAGAAACGGCTTCAGCCACGTGCGAAAGCACTGGATGGCCCATTCTGGCAATTTTCAGTAAAGCCACGTTTTTTCAACCTTTTTTGCGATACGGGCCTTCCCATCCCGGTGTGAGTATGGTAGAAGCCGCAACCTTCGAAGATACAGGGTATTCCATATACCCTATAACATGATGAGAGAATTACTGACGTGCAAGTTTCTGTTCGTGATAACAACGTTGACCAGGCGCTAAAAGTACTCAAGAAGAAGATGCAGCGTGAAGGCATTTTCCGCGAGATGAAGTTGCGTCGTTCCTATGAAAAACCTTCAGAGCGCAGAGCGCGGGAAAAAGCTGAAGCCGTTCGCCGTGCCCGCAAGCTGGAACGCAAACGCGTTGAGCGCGAAGGCTTCTAGGCCTCACTGAGGATTTAACGATGCGATTAGAACCGCCTTTTCTGTAGTGGATCAGGCGGTTTTGTCGTGTCTGGAAGGCAACGTACGAGATGACTGAACACCTCAACAGCGAAACCATTGTCGACGTAATCGCCGATATTTTTGAGCGGCGCGGTGCCGAATCCTATCTCGGCGAAGACGTCACCATGTCCGAGCACATGCTGCAGGCAGCCCATTGCGCACAACAGGCGGGCGCAAACGAGGATATGGTTGCCGCGGCCCTGCTCCATGATATCGGGCACTACACGGGAGAATTCCCGGAGGATACGCTGGAGAAAGGTCAGGATAACTATCACGATGAAACCGGGGCGAAGATTCTGGATGCCTTTTTCCCGGCAATCGTGGTTTCCTGTGTCCGTAACCACGTAAAAGCCAAACGCTATCTGTGTGCAAAACGAAAACGGTACTTTGACCGTCTGTCCGCGGCATCGGTTCATTCGCTAAATTTGCAGGGCGGCCCCATGAACTGTGAAGAAGTCGCTGAATTCGAAAACATCCCTGATCTGGAAGACATCGTCCGCGTTCGACACTGGGATGATGCTGGCAAGGTCGCCGGCGTCGTGACACCGAGCTTTGCTGATTATGTCCCGCTTCTCCGAGGTGTTATTCAACGGCATATGGATACAAAGACGTCGTGACCTCCGGTTTTGATCAAACAACACTGGACCACTACACAACGGACGGCTTTGTCGATTGCGTCCGCCTGCTCACCACTGAAGAGGCTACCGAAGGTCGCCGGCATCTGGACGGCTTCATTCGCGATCACAATGAGAATCCACAGTTCGGTGACTGGTGTTATTTCAAGTCCCATATGATTTTACCGTGGGTCGCCAATCTCGCCATGGCACCAGGTGTCATTAACGCGGCGACCCGGATACTGGGCCCGGATATCCTGTTGTGGAACAGCTTCGTTCCTATCAAGGCACCGGGTTCAGAGGGCCACTTCGCCTGGCATCAGGACGCCACATACTGGTACCTGACACCTGTAGAGGGCGTAGTCACGATCTGGGTCGCATTAAGTGATGTCTCGCCCGGAAACGGCGGCATGTCGTTCATGCCGGGAAGCCATCTTCTGGGCCAGTTACCCCATGAGATGACTACAGATAACAAAAGTATGTTGCGGCGTGGCCAGCGGGTTTTGAACGACATTGATGAGCAAAACGCCGTGCCATCCACGCTCGAACCCGGTGACGCATCCATCCATCACCCCCTGACCCTGCATGGATCAGCAGGCAATCCATCGGACCAGTGGCGGATGGCTGTTTCGCTCAACTTTGTATCCGCTGACGCAATTCCCAATCCTGGATATCGAGAGTCGGCATTGTACATCGCCGGAGAAGATCGAAACACGTCCATGGAACGCGATCCCATGCCCGCAGAAGCACTCTCCAGCGAAGCTCTCAGAGCACTGGATTATGCTGTGTCGCTGGCAGCGGAGCGGTACAGCGACGTGTGACTGTGTCTCTGACTACGACTGAAACAGCGCAATGATGTCCTGTGACATACCGATGATATCGTTGAAGATCGTGTCGTCGCTCGCATCTTCCGTTTCCAACACACCGAAATAAACAATCGAAATACCCGTTTCAGGATCGGCCA
>JAJFID010000208.1 GCA_021775325.1 Rhodospirillales bacterium | reverse complement strand
GCATTCACGCTGGAACAATATGTGCGGCCCTTCGCCGTCTGGACACGTAAGTATCAGGAGTTGGGGCCACCGGTACCCATTCCCTGGCGCGTTGTCGCCAGTGTTCAGTCTCTGATTGGCATCGGTCTTGTTACACTGTTCATCCTCGCCCTGCGGCGGCGGTTCCGGATGGGGTAGGGGCTGCCTAGAACCGTTCCTTGAACGTAAACGCCTCGGGGCCGGGGCCGTGTGTGCGCAGATGTTTCAGACGGGCGAGGGCTTCGTCCAGAGTTGGAATATGGCGATCTTCCACCCGCCACAGCACCAGTCCCGGTCGGTCGTGTTTTTCGAACCATGCGCGGCGGCGTTTCATGACGGCGGTGTGGGCTGTTGTATAGGTATAATCAAACAGAGTGTCGATGGACTGCCATACCGACATATTAACCACCACGCGTTCGTCGCCTTCCAGATTGATATCCGTTGCGTTGCCGCTTTCCGTTTTCAGCCGCCACACAAACCCCGGGGCCGCCTCGGCCAGCGCATTGATGGCATCAAGCTGGCTCATGAAGTCGGCCATGCGTGGATCGTCGAGATCGTACAAGGCGCGCGCAAGATTCAACTGCGCCACGTGCTGCTGCGGTGCACGATGTTTAACGGTCGTACTCAATTTCCAAACGCCGCTGCATCAGCCATTTTCTGCCAACGTTTCCTGCACTGGCAACGTGAAATAGAAACTGCTGCCAGCATCAAGTTCGGATTCCACACCAATCGTGCCACCGTGCTGCTCCACAATAGCATGAGAAATACTCAGACCCAGGCCCGTACCGGGTATGTGACGGGTATCGGAAGAATCAACCTGGGTGAATGCTTCGAATATTCTGTCCAAATCCTTTTCTGCAATGCCGCATCCCGTATCGGTTACGGAAACTCTCACGTGGCCGCCCCGGCGGGCAGCGGATACCGTGACAGATTCTCCCTTGGTAGAGGCCTTCGCTGCATTCGACATCAAATTCGACATCACCTGCATCAGTCGCGACCTGTCTCCCTGCACGTGTGCTCCTTCTGCCAGTTCGCCCGGAATGAACCTGATGCCCAGTACTTCTCCATAGCCAGTGTTCACGTCGATTGCCTCCCTGAGGAACGTGTCAATATCAATCGCTTCCATTTGGAAAACCATGCTGCCAGAAACAATTTTTTCCATGTCCAGAATGTCATCGGTTAAAGACGTCAGCCTGTTGCAGTTGGAGTAGGCGGTATCCAACAGGGATTTGATCTCCCGGGGAACCTCGCCAAAGGCCTCGGATTGTGCGAGGCCAAGTGCCCCTTTGATTGAGGTAAGAGGAGTGCGAAGTTCGTGGCTCACGGTTGCGATGAACTGACTTTTGGCCAGATCGGCCTTTTTGACATCAGTGACATCTTTGCCGCTGCCCCGATATCCCCTGAATGTACCATCCTCATCAAAGACGGGGTTGGCGCTGATGGAAAGATGAACAACCTGCCCGTCGGCGAGCGTCCGTGGATGTTCGAAGTTCCGGAACGGACGGTGTGCGTCCAGATCCGCCAGATGCTCCCGGTATATCTCCTCGTTCTCGACGGAAATTCCCGACTCCTGTCGTGTTTTGCCCAGCAATCTCTCAGGCGGAACGCCGGTGACCTCTTTAAATCGATCAGAAAAATACGTCCAACGCAGATTTTCGTCCATTTCCCAGAACCAGTCAGAAGCCGATTCGGCAAATTCCCGGAATCGTTTCTGGCTATCCCGAAGGTCTTCGGTGCGGGCCTGAACACGGCGTTCAAGTTCCTCATTGAAAGCCTGAAGGTCTCGTTTGTCGTCCGAATGCGCCTTGTTAAGGTCGTTGATCATGGTTTGAACGGACAGATACAGATCACCCAGCTCATCCTGCCGGCTCATGCCTTGTGACGGGACAATGGCATCGCGCCCGCCGCCCTTCAAAAGTCCGGCCCGGAGCGCGAGCAACGAGTCGAGAATCTGATGTTTAAGTATCCACATGGTCGCCAGTGTTGTGAAGGCGGCGATGATCAGGACCAGACCGCTAATCCTGAGAACATAATTTCGAAGCTCTTCATCAATATGGGAGGCATCAAACCTGAGCGCGATGCCATGGTGAAAAACTGTTTCCGTGTGTGGCCAGTAAACGTCGTAGTACTGTCCGTCACTATCGTACATGCGCTGGATATTATTCGTACCACCGTCTGAAAACGGTACCATTGGCGCAGAACCCAGAACCAGTTCTTCCGTCAACGCGTCCATGACAACTGAAACCCCGATGATGCGTTCAGAACGATACAGGGTTTCGGCATGCATGGACATTGACTCCATGTCCGGATGACCGGCGGGCGCAAAGGACTCAAACAGCAGTTCACCCTGTCGGTCCATTTCCGCAAGAAGCTGGTCTGTCTGACGAAGGTATGACGGGATCAGGATAATGATTTCGATGACAATAATCGAAACAAAAACAACGGCGGCAATCCGTCTGCCGATAATTGATCCGAAGATACCCATGAAAGTGACCCTATCGGGGTTCCACCCTGTAACAATGCACTGACTGAATGCAGATAACCTGCCTCCCCATTGTAGATTGTGTTGGTGGCATGCGTTTTCAATAGCAAATCACAGATTGCCAAACGCAGTAACCGTTGCGACTTTGGTTCCAAATCGAGATATCTCGAAAGCAGGAATTTACTTTGGCTGTTCAGTCCCGGAATATGATGGCTGGCACCTGCGTCCGCCGGACAACGCCAGGGAGATGTCGTGAGCAATCAGGAATGGGATACTGAAACGATGGTCAACCGGCTGTTCTCTCTCGGTCGGCTGATTTCTGATCCAAAGGAGTTCATCGAACACCTGGGTCGCCGGTTGGCCGACGGCGGGGCGATGTGTGGGCGTTTCCCTGCGGGACCCGGCCACATGCCTGCGCAATATGGCTTATGCGTCTTGAACCAGGATCGTGAAATCCAGATAAGGCGGTACCGCAATGTCCAACGATGAACCGCTCCTTACTGATATGCGTCACGCTCCGGGTTGGTACTCAATTCTCTCCGAACCGGCACCAGCCAAACGCCTGAAAGACGATCAGGTTGCGGACTGGGTGGTAGTCGGTGCCGGTGTTACAGGTCTTGCTACCGCCCGACGGTTGGGTGAACTGGCACCCGACGCACGCGTCATGTTGATTGATGATTACCGGGTGGGGTATGGCGCGTCGGCTCGGAATGCTGGATTTATTATCGACACCCCGCACCTTACCGAGGAACTAACGGATGAAGAAAACCGCTGCCATTCCCGTTTGGTACTTGCCGGCACCGAGCAGCTAGAGAGTTTAGTCCAAAAACATGGCATTGATTGCGAATGGTCGCGAAAGGGCCATTTGACAGCCGTTGTTGATCCGAAGCGCGAAGAGAACCTTCGTTCCACTGTCCGTATGCTTGAAGCCACGAACGAGGATTATGAGTGGTACAACAGAGATGCCATCGCCAGGACTACGGGTACCAACCACTATCACGCCGCCGTTTTGACACCCCGTTCTATCATGATAAATCCAGCGGCTATGTGCAGGGGATTGGGTGAAACCATGCCCGAAAATGTGGAGGTATTTGAGGAATCCCCGGTCCACAGGGTCGAGCCCGGTTCGCCGGTCAGAATTGAATGCGCGGAAGGCACAGTTACCGCTAAAAATGTTCTGTTAACCACCAATGCGTTCATCACTAAGCTGGGTTTTCTCAAAGGTGGAGTGTTCCCGCTCATCGGTTGCGGCAGCCTTACCCGGCCGTTAACCGATGGCGAGCAAGCCGCCATGGGTGGCGAGGATGAATGGGGAATTACCGGTGTAACCACCGTTCGCCGAACCCAGACAAACAGAATTCTGATCCGCCACGGAACTTATTACACGGACGACTTCCGTTTGACAGATAACGGTCGGCGAAATGTCGCAGCACTACATCAGGAGAGTCTGACACGGCGATTTCCCATGCTTCGTAATGTTGAGTTTGACCGTACCTGGGCAGGCGTGTTCTGCATGACCATGAACTGGGCATCGCATTTTGGCAGGGTGGAACCCGGTGTCTTTGTGGCCTTGGGTTATTGCGGCGTGGGGTTGCCTAGGGGCACAGTATCCGGGACCTTGCTCGCCGAATATGCCATGGGTGGTGAAAACGATCTTATTCGGGACGTGCAGGCCGTTTCCAATCCAAAAAGATTACCTCCTCAACCGTTTCTAGGACTTGGAATCCGGGCACGGTTAGCATGGTACCGGTGGAAATCACGAACTGAACTCTAGAGCGTTTCCGTGATAAATGGGCCACTTGGATAACCGTTCGGCACCACCAACTTCCGCCAATGGTATGGACCGGCGGCCTGCACCAGTGGACTATTGCACGTTGTCGTGGTTGCTATTCGGCGGCTGGTAATGTCCGTTCAGGGTCAGTTACGGATATATTGGCGGGCGGTATCCCACGTCTGATCCAGGCCATAACGCGGACATTGTCTGTGGCGTCTATTTCTCACGTTACGAGTCAAACCTCAGACTGACATTTAATCTGGTGTGGAAGTCGGCTGATAACTGATCGCATTTCACTCCTGACCCGGATCAAAAACAGGTGTCGCCATCTGTCGTTCATCCGCGCGTTCGCGCTCTTTCCTGTATTGTTCCAAACTGACATCACCGACTTCCAGTTGCCGGATACAATGCGTCACATCCTCAATTGCAGCGCTGAGCTCGGCAATAATCCGCGTCCGGTCTTCGGTCCAGGCCATTGATTCGAGAACGGTCCCCAGCTTCGCTTTACCCAGCCATGCGGCGTGACGGGCCATCTCGCTGTAGATGGGGTTGGTGGGCATGCCGGGGTAAAAATCCCGCACCAGAAAACCGCGGTTGGGGTCCGGTGCGCGCACGTCGCGACTCACATAACTGTTGACGATGTTACAGCGGTAACCGGCATTTTGCATGGGTTGTGCGGCATGCAGGATGGCGGACCCCTGCATGATCGTCGCGTGCCCCATGGGCACCTGATCGGCTGCGACCAGTCTGTCTTCCGGCAATGGACGGCCAGAATCCAGCAATCGCTGGCCTTCGTCCCGCGGACCTTTGAAATAGACAAAGTGTCCACCCTGCATCTGCGATGGATCGTGCAGGCTGAGCACAACAGTAAAACCGACGATATCGTGGTGCCAGTCGGCAATCGGTCCGCCCGGGGTTTCATTGCCAAGGTTAATCTGGCACCCCAGATGACCCATGGTGTGAGACGCCACAGGCGTTTGAAATATGTCCGAGAGAAAACCGATCATTTCCGGGCACCGGGCAAGATCGCGCAGAAACCGAGATTGATACTCACCAAAGTAGATGCTTTTCCGGCCCGCAAAATCCGTTGTGTCTCCATGGCGGGACGTACGCGGCTGTAACAGCTCCAGCACAGTTTGAGCGGCGGTAATCCCCTCGTCTGACAGAAGGCGGGTAGGGGAAGCGGCAGCGACCGGCGAGGTGAATTGCGCTGACTCTGACGGGCCGTAACCAAAGTCTTCCAACGTCATGGTGTCTTTGGGGGCTTCCAGCGCCAGATGACGGGAAGCATCGAACGTCGGTTCATCCGCAATGTAGGAAAAACCTGGCGGCAGTGTGCCGGGGGTGGTGTTTTCATCAGCCAGCATGATGGTTCTCCTCAGTGTTAGTCAGAGGCCTCATGCCCGGAAACAAAACACGATTTACCAGTTCCGTCACTTTGATTCTGATCGGGATGATCCGGTGATAGTCTTCAATCGAACTGTAAATATTCCAAATCGGGTGTCGGCGAAATTGGGCAGTAAAATCGAGGTGTGTGATATTGACTATAGTCAGTGTTCAAAGCCCTGATGTACGATGCGGTAGTTAACACCGCACTAGGTGCAAAACATGACAGCTTACTTTGGATGGTTTTTCGTAACGTGAGTATTACACCTGATCGCATTCGTGTATCCCGGCATTGGAATCGCCCGCCGGGCGTGAAAGGTATTCTGGGGAAGTTTGCCGACGACCGGCGTGGCGTTGTCATTGTCATGTTTGCATTGATGTTGCCCATACTGGTGAGTTTTATTGGTTTGGGCACGGAAGTCACCTTGTGGTACAGTAGCAAGCGCAACCTGCAGACCATAGCTGACGCCGCGTCGATTGCTGGTGCCTACGAGCGTCTCCAATCGGATTATACATCAAGCTCAATCACGAGTGTTGTCACGATCGAAGCGACATCGAATGGGTACGACTCGTCCACCGATACACTGACGGCGGTCAACCCGGCGAGTTCGGGGGCCTATACGGCAGACACGAGCTCCGTCGAGGTGAATTTAACCCGGAGTATCGCTCTTCTCTTTTCTGCCATGTTCATGGACAGTGCCGTATCGATCAATGCCCGGGCTGTGGCCAATTCGGTTGCTGGTGGTAACGAGGCCTGCGTACTGGCGCTGGACGGATCAGCATCTAAGGCTGTTAGTGTTTCTGGTACGGCAAGCGTAGATTTGGATGGCTGTGAGGTTGCCGCCAATTCCACGGCGTCTGATGCGATTGATGTGAGCGGTGCTGCAGACCTGACCGTGGATTGTGCGTCTACGCCCGGGGGCACGGATGGCACCATCACCATGAATGAGTGCAGTTCGGCAAATACGGGAATTTCTGCGATTACGGATCCGTATAGCAGCCTGACTGTTCCCGCTGAATCGACCGACTGTGATACCAGCTCAAACGTCTCATCCTCTGATGGTGATACATACTCTGTGGCCAACAACGACACCAACGGCGATGGTGTCGTTGTATTTTGTGGCAAACTTACCATCAACGCAGGCGATTCTGTAACCTTTGAAACCGGCACCGTTTTTGTGATGAATGGAAAGGCGTTCAGTGTTAGTGGTGGAGCAAATGTCACGGGAACGAACATTACAATGGTTTTCACCGGCTCAGGTGGTACCTGGGCCAGCGCATCCATTAATGGCGGCGGTACGATTGCTATGAGCGCCCAGACAACCGGCGACTACGCGGGCATCCTGTTTTATCAGGACGGGAGCGCGACGGATTCGCCGAGCAACAACTTCACCTTTAACGGCGGCTCCAATACCGAAATGACCGGTGTCATATATGTACCGGAAAATGATGTCAGTTTCTCTGGCGGAAATGAAACGGATGACAATGGCTGCCTCCAGATTGTTGCCAGCCAGGTCTCGTTCAGTGGCAATGCTGATATCGAAAATGACTGTAGTGGAACGGGCGTCGGTTCGATCTATACGTCCTATGTTGTGTCACTGGTTGAATAGTCGCTGAAACGCAGCCCTGCCACATGTTGTAAACCTTGTTTATCTGTCTGTAATCAGGATTACATCTCATGCGTTCCGGTCAGTATTCTTCTCATCAATTATATTCTGCGTGGACGGCAAAACAGAGTCAAAGGTGAGCTGGCGCCCGGGTGTCCCATCTGATGAGATAACGGCTGGTGTCGGGCCAGTACCGTCAGGCAGTCCCCGGAATGACATAGTGCCAAATGGAAAAGAAATGAAAGGCGGTACCGGCAACAACAAACAGATGCCATACAGCGTGACCGTAAGGTAAACTCTTCCATAGATAGAACACGACACCAACGCTGAAAGCGATACCACCGGCGACCAGAAGCACGAGACCCTGTGGCATCAACATGCCAAACACGTCTTCGCTGGCCCATAGAATGGGTACCCATCCCATGGCAAGATAAAACAGAAAGGCAAACTTCTCGTACATGTCACTGCGCCGCATAAGGAACGCCGTCATTTGAACGGTAATACCCCCCAGGGCCAGGCCCCAGATAATCGTCAGCAATACCCACTCCTGTCCGGGTGGCATGAGAAGGCAGAATGGTGTGTAGGTCCCGGCTATGAGTAGAAAAATTCCGCTGTGGTCGAGCGCGAGGAAAACCTTCTTCGCTCGCGGGCGTGTGAGTGCGTGATGAAGGGCTGAAAACAGAAACAACAGTATCATCGCAGACCCGTAGACGATCACAGCGGGCACACTGCCATCCCTGCCACCATCGTTGGCGTGAGTTATCATGAAAATGAGTCCTGCCACAGCGAGAACGCCGCCGAAGGCATGGGTGCCGGCATTCAGATGTTCTTCTGCGCGGGAGAACCGTTCTATGCTCATGGATAACCCTCGTTTATGTGGTCTGACCTGTCGTCGGGCGAACATGCATTTGGCTGGGCGCCATCAATTGTAGAGGCAATGAAATCGAATGGAAACGCCCCGAATCGAATGCTCGCCTTGAAATACCTGGCATCCATTTTGATCAGTGCGGCAAAAAGTGTTGACTTTTCGCTCTTATTATGCTAATATTCCTATCTGGTATTTGACATTGTAAATATTACAATCCGGAAGCTTGAAAGTCGCGGTTTTTGACGATTCCTGGTGCCTGTGGCGAGGCCTGCCCAGACGACGAGTGTAGACATTCCTGTCCCGTACACACGGTTTCCGGTTACTATGTGGGTCAAATGTCTACAGATGTGAACATTTTGTAACATACCGATTTTACCGTAAGTCTATGATATGAAACAACAAAATGCATGATTTTCTATAATACAGAGGCTTTTGGGCAACAATGTCTGTAAATGTCTACAAACTGAGTAATTACAATGGCTTGCAGGTAGCGGATTACAACACGCCAAAATGGCGCAGATCAGCTTTCAAAATGTCACAGGTGGTGAAGTGATGGGTGTGCAGTCCGGCATCTTTTGCGCTGGCGATATAGGTGGCACTGTCGTCAATGAACAGAGTGGTTTCCGGAGACCAGTCCAATTCAGCGAGTAGCCTGGTGAATGTTGTCGGGGTATCCTTGCCACCGCCAAGCTGGGCGGAAAAATACAAATGATCGCCAAATATTGTTGGCAATTCCGGCAATATGTCACCAATCGATTCCGCGAGGAACCAGCCGTTGTTGGTAAGCAATGCAATCTCATGGTTCGTCTGTAACTGCCGGGCAAGATCAAACATCTCTGGCCAGGGGGTCATGGATTGTACGCGGGCATCCAGCCAGATCTTGTGAGATACCGGGGTTTCAAGCAGTCGGGAAACCTCGCTGAGGTACTCCGTGGTGCTGAACGTCCCACTGTCGGCCCTGTCCTCAAGACCCGATTCGAAAATCCTGATATCAATTTCTGCGGCGGATACACCGAGCGCCTTTTCCAGATACTGTAAACGACCACGAAAGTCGTACGCGCAGAAAACGCCATCCATGTCGAAAAGAAAGGTCTTGATCATGGTTTACGCGTTCCCTGTCATACCGGTTGTCGGGCGCGCGCCACACCGATCATGGAATCACGGCTCACCAGTTCCGCCAGTTGCTGTTCATTCCAGCCGTCGGTGCCGTCGGGACGCATGGGCAGGACCAAGTAACGTAACTCTGCTGTGGAATCATGGACTCGCACTTCCTGGTTATCCGGGATGGGTGTGCCGAACTCGGCCAGCACTGCGCGCGGTTCACGTACCACTCGGGCGCGGTATGATTTGGACTTGTACCACGCTGGCGGCCGTCCCAGTAACGAGCGCGGATAACAACTGCACAGAGTACACACCACTACATTGTGGATCGAGGGTGTGTTCTCCAGCACGGTGATCTCCGCATACCCCGGGTCCATGTCCATGCCCTTGATGGCGGCAAAGGCGTTATCCATCAGCGTGGCGCGAAAATGATCGTCCATCCACGCCCGTGCAACGACGCGGGCACCGTGGGTTTCGGGGGTTATTCCCTCAATGCGCTCAAGCCGGACGCGCATCTCGTCCATGGTATAGACACCCTTGTCCAGGAGCACCTCATGCAGCGCCACACCCAGCAGTTGATGATAGGTCTCGGGTTCCGGGTGATCTTCCTGAAAGGGGTGTTTGTGCGGCACACCGGGCGGGGTCAGATGGTCATGATCGTGTGGCATTATGCAGGCTCCAGCCAGTGTTCAAAAATCTCGATCTCAAGTGAATCACCATCCGATCCGCCGTAGTCCGGCCACAGGTCTTGCTGGTCCAGCCGAACCCGATAGACCGTCTGTTGCGGCTCTCCCGGATCATGATAGGCAGACAACTCAGGCTGAACCTGCGGCTGACATACCAGCACGATGGTTCCCTGGTGGCCCTTGACATAGGCCGGGACACGGTGATGGCGTTCATCCATACGACTGGATATCTGCACCGTCTCGCCACGGGAAAACCGCGCCCTCATGAAGTGTCCCCCGAGGGCGCATTTGTGACGGCCTGTCGGGCGCGAATTTCGTCCATCTTGGCGTCCAGTTCGCCCTGTGTGACCAACCCCAGTTCTGTACACCAGGTGGCGGCGCTGGCTGCCCAGCGTTCGTAATAACTGAGGTTGGCATAGTCTTCCGGGCCCAGGGATTCGATGGCCCGCCGTAATGCGGCGGTATCTGCCGGATATCCCTTACTGCCCAGGACGTAAATCAGGCCGTCCACCAGCCTTTCCCAATAGGCAAAATCGTGCTCCTCGCGATCAATGGGCTTCTCACCTTCGGCGAGCAACATGCCGCCCAGATCATGGGGGCCAATTGGATGGAGGTCGTTACTCATGCCTGTTCTCCTGTGGCAACCTGAACTGTATGTGTGACCAGACCTGATTCACCTGTCCACATATGAAGTTGGAATGCGGCTGGCTCCGACGTTAACTGATAATCCGTTCGCTCGACCATGAGCGCGGGCTCCAGATGAAAGGCGGTTGACGGGCAGACACTGGCGATGGTTCCGGCAAACCACACAAATGACGGGCGATGGACGTGACCGCACATGATGCGTTGAACATTGTGGGATTTTGCGACCACAGCAGCAAAAGCGGCACCATCCAGACATCTGTCAACGTCCATGATTTTGACGCCTGTCTCGAACGGCGGATGATGCATGATAATCACAGTCGGTCGTTCACGTTCTTCCGCCAACCGGATGGACAGCCAGTGCAGCCGTTCTTCGCACAGGCGACCAAAATGCTCGTCGGTTTCCTTGGTATCCAGTGCGATTATGCGGACTGGATGATGATTGATGGCGTAGTGCATGAAAGGTGGCTCGGTCGGCAGATACCCTTCATGACGAAACAACGCCAGCAAGCGTTCTCGATGGTCATGGTTGCCGGGGATGACGTAAAGCGGCATTTCGAGACCTTCAAGAATTTGGCCCAGTTGTCGGTACTGGTCTTCCTCACCGTCATTGGTCAGATCGCCTGTTGCGACGACGAACCCGGGCTGTTCCTCGGTGGCATTGATCTGTCCTACCACCGCGCGTAACTGCTGATTATGGGGATGGTCAGGGTCTGCCATGATATGGCAGTCGGTAATCTGAGCAAAAATCATCTCTGGGGTGCCGTCACAGGTTCCATGCTTTCTATAATGATGCCGCGCCCGGAGCGAACTGGCAAGGCGACCGTGAACCCGGATGATAAATCAACTTGGATTTAGGCAAAAACCAAGTAGGTTGTTGGTCGGTCTGATAAGCAAATTGGCATGTCCGCCGCCGCACGTCAGGGAGATAACAGAATGGCATCATCATCCGCTCAATCCGGAGAATGGGGTATTGATAACGACTACGGTTCATTGCGCGATGTCCTGTTGGGAAAACCGGAATACTATCGCTGGGTCGAAGCGGGTCCGATCATTGGCCGAACACTGGCAAACGCCCACAAGACCGGTGTGAATTTCGACCTGCAGACAGCTATGGCGCAGCATGCCGAGATGGTTCGGATCTATGAAGACGCTGGCGTGGCGTGCCATTACATCGACGCAGATGAGGTTCTGCACCGAAACTTCTTCGCCCGTGATTCCAGTGTTATGACCCCCTGGGGTGCCATCATTTGCCATATGCAACTCAAATGCCGGCGTGCTGACTATGTCAGTGTGACTAAATTTTATCAGGACAACAATATTCCCATCTGGAAGTCTGTAACGGCAGGTCATTTTGAGGGCGGAGATTTTGTTATTCTGGAACCAGGTTGCGCGCTGATCGGCTATTGCGGTGAGCGGTCCGAGAAAGAAGGTTCGGAACAGGTTGCCGGTTGGGTGCGGGAGAAGGGCTGGGATGTGGAAGTGGCACCCATCTCACGGGAGTTTGTGCACATGGACGGACTTGTGGTGCCGCTGGACGAAAAATTACTGGTGGCGTGCGTGGATGCCCTTGAGGACTGGGTCATCGACTGGTTGCGCGCGCGGGGGTTTTCATTTGTGGATGTGGGATATGCGGAAGCCAAAAACCTGGGCGTCAATCTGGTGGCCCTGGGCAACAGGAAGGTTCTTTCCATGAAGGGCGCAGACGCCCTGAACCAGAAGATGCGTGATCTGGGGTACGAAGTATTCGAGCCGGAAATGAACATGTTCACCCTGGGCGGCGGTGGTGTTCACTGCCTGTGTCAGGCACTTTCCAGAGACCCCGTGTAGGTGGGAAAAAGACCCACAACGGTCTAGGCTCAACCATATTTGACGCACGCGAACAGCACGTATTGGCAGGCCCCCGGCGCGATGCTACAAGGCGCGCGCTATGACAGATTTGAAACACATCCGTAATTTCTCCATCGTTGCCCATATTGATCATGGGAAATCGACGCTGGCCGACCGCATGATCCAGATCTGCGGTGGTCTTGCCGATCGTGAGATGAAGGAGCAGGTGCTCGACTCCATGGATATCGAGCGCGAACGCGGCATTACCATCAAGGCCAACACCACCCGCCTGACCTACAAGGCGAAGGATGGCGAAACTTACCAGCTCAACCTGATGGATACGCCAGGGCATGTGGATTTCGCCTATGAGGTCAGCCGCTCGCTGGCGGCCTGTGAGGGTTCACTCCTGGTGGTGGACGCCACGCAGGGTGTTGAAGCCCAGACTTTGGCCAACGTGTATCTGGCGCTGGATAACGATCATGAGATCGTGCCAGTGTTGAACAAAATCGATCTGCCCGCTGCAGAAACAGAACGTGTCAAGGCGCAGATTGAAGATGTGATCGGCCTCGATACGTCGGATGCCGTCGAGATCTCGGCCAAGACGGGTATGGGTGTGGATCAGGTCCTCGAAGCGCTGGTGGAACGCCTGCCCGCACCGGAGGGTGATGCCGATGCGCCGCTCAAAGCGCTGCTGGTGGATAGCTGGTATGATTCCTATCTGGGTGTGATGATCCTGGTGCGTATCCACGATGGTGTTCTGAAGCGCGGCATGAAAATCCGCATGATGGCAAACGGGACCACACATCAGGTTGATCAGGTAGGCTATTTTACGCCCAAGCCGGTCAAGGCAACGGAACTGGGCCCTGGCGAGGTTGGCTACTTCACGGCGGCGATCAAGACTGTAGCCGATACCAGCGTCGGTGATACCATTACGGACGAGCGCAGGCAGGCGAGCGCACCGCTGGCCGGGTTCAAGCCATCCATTCCGGTTGTGTTCTGTGGTCTGTTTCCCATCGATTCATCGGAATATGAAACCCTGCGTGACGCGCTGGAGAAACTGCATCTGAACGATGCCAGTTTTCACTTCGACGCGGAAACGTCAGCGGCGCTCGGTCTCGGTTTTCGCTGCGGGTTCCTGGGTCTGCTGCATCTGGAGATCGTGCAGGAGCGCCTGGAACGCGAATTTGATCTTGATCTGATTACCACGGCGCCGTCTGTGGTTTATCATATTCACAAACTGGATGGCACGACGTTTGAGCTGCACAATCCGGCGGATTTTCCTGACGTGGTCAAGATTGCATCCATTGATGAGCCGTGGATCAAGGCTTCAATCATGGTGCCGGACGAGTACCTGGGATCCATCCTGCAGTTGTGTACCGAACGACGTGGCACCCAGGTCGAGTTGACCTACGTGGGCAGCCGCGCCATGGTCGTTTATCGTTTGCCGCTCAACGAAGTGGTGTTCGATTTTTATGACCGGCTTAAATCCATTTCCCGCGGCTACGCCAGTTTTGACTATGAGATTGACGGTTACATGGAATCCGATCTGGTCAAGGTCAACATTCTGGTCAACATGGAAAACGTTGATGCCCTGGGGTTCGTGGCCCACCGCAGCCATGCCGAAGCCCGTGGCCGCCAGATCATCAAACGCCTGAAAGACCTGATCCCGCGCCAGTTGTTCAAGATTGCCCTGCAGGCGGCAATCGGTGGCAACGTGATTGCGCGGGAATCCCTGTCGGCCATGCGCAAGGATGTTACGGCCAAGTGTTACGGCGGCGATATCACCCGGAAGAAAAAGCTGCTCGAAAAGCAGAAAAAGGGCAAAAAGAAAATGCGCCAGTTCGGCCGGGTGGAAATCCCGCAGGA
>JAJFID010000207.1 GCA_021775325.1 Rhodospirillales bacterium | reverse complement strand
AACAACAATACGTTCGCTTTCAATTGCTGCGTCCAGCGAGCCATCTTCCAGCGACAGGTATTCACAGTTTTCTTCGTCATAGGCCAGAAAGTATGCGTCCCGAATGACGCCTTCAGTGGTTTCACTGTCGGGGTAGGGACGAAACGCATCATGAAACCGCGAAAAATCAGGAAGTGGCGGAAGTCCATGGGTCAAAGAATTGACCTTTTTGTCGTGCACCCTGCGTTCTGTTGAGTTCATGTCCTCTACCCGCGAATCCATCTCTTTGGCTATGCGAACCAGCACCTCGATGAGGTAGGCCACTGAGCTGCGGGTCGTGCCGATATTTGTCATAAACAAAACGGTATTGCGCGAGGTCTTGTTTATCTGGATGCCGAACTGGTCCATGAGAATATCATTCTTGAACGTGTCGCCGTCCATTCCGATGTCGCCAACAAACAGGGTGACGCGTGTCGCATCGAGGCAAAATTCATCGCCTTCCCATGCTTCCCAGATATCCTGCCATCCGGTTTCTGGATCATAGTAACTCTCGATTCCCGATTGACGATGTTTCGAGGGGATCATGTTTCGCACGGTCAGGACCTTGAAATACTTTTGCAATAGCGGGTGACTGTGAACCTGCTGGCGCAGAACCATCGCCATTTCCATCTGCTTTTGTACAAGTTCGAAGCCTTCCAGTTCCACCTGCCGACGCCCCACATCCAGCGAGGCCAGAATCTGATAGTTGGGTGAGGTCGACGTGTGCGTCATGAACGCTTCGTGGAATGGTTCCTCGACCTTGGCGTTGAAGTCCTGATCATAGACATGGATCATTGATCCCTGTCTCAGTGCCGTCAGGGTCTTGTGTGTAGACTGCGTGGCATATACGCGCACGCGAACCTTGTCGGGATCAGGATAAAGGTGCGTGTTCAGCAGGACGTCCTCATCGTCAGCGCCGGCTTTCGCCAACTTGGCCTGTTTCTTGTCATAGAGTTCACGGTAGGCAGGAGAGCGGTACTTCTCACGTAGTACGGCCGCCGCATGCATGGCGGTGCGGGAACGATAGGTCGGGCCAAAACGGGCAAAGCCGAACCATGCTTCATCCCATAGAAAAACCAGATCAGGTTTGATCGCCAGACATTCCTCCATGAAACGTTCAACGTTATAAACAATGCCGTCGAAAGTGCAGTTGGTAAGCAACAGCATTTTGACCCGGTTCAGCTTGCCGTCTTGCTTCAGAGCCAGGAGTTCTTTCTTGATCTCGCGTAAGGGCACAGCACCATACATTGAGTATTGATCAAGCGGGTAGGAATCCAGATAGACCACGTGCGCGCCTACCAAAACCATGCCGTAGTGGTGGGACTTGTGACAGTCCCGATCAACCAGAACAATATCGCCGGGTCGAACGAGCGCCTGCACAACAATCTTGTTGCAGGTGGATGTGCCGTTTGTCGCAAAATAGGTCTTGCGGGCACCGAAGGCTCGTGCGGCCAATTCCTGTGAGCGTTTGATTGTGCCATGCGGTTCCAGCAGTGAGTCCAGCCCGCCAGAAGTAGCCGATGTTTCGGCAAGAAAAATGTTCATGCCGTAAAAATCACCCATGTCCCTGATCCAGTGTGACTTGGTGATGGATTTCCCTCGCGATATGGGGAGCGCATGAAAAACGCCGGTTGGCTGTTTTGAGTATTGCCTGAGAGCCGTGAAGAAGGGTGTCTGATACCTGTCTTCGATGCCGCGCAGGATGTTTAGGTGTAACTCCATGAAGTCTTCCTGATTGTAGAAGACGCGTTGACAGGCATTTCCGATCCGCCCGGCAACTTCTTCTACCGATTGGTCCGTAACAAGAAACAAGTCCAGTTCTGGCCGTACCCGGGCAATGACATCGGACAGGAACACGCCATAGTCCTGTGGTTCAATATCATCAAGTTGTCCGACCTGGGCTTGTGCAAGATATCGGTCGAGTAGCTGGAAGTTATGCTGGGAGTGGAGTTTGAAGCCAAACCGGATCACAACCGTCTGGATATTCTGATTAAACAATACAGCGATCAAAGCATCTTCAAAGCTGGGAACGAAGACAGGTTCGTAAGTAAAGCTATCTTCGTTGCGCCGGATAGAAACAAGGTTTTCGCGTTGCTGTTGCTGCTGTTGATGGCTCAGATCATCAACGATCAGAACCTCGAAATAGGGGCGCCGACGGCTGCGCTCAAGAGCAAAGTCCTCTTCCTCGTCACCATCAGACTCTTCAATTGGTGCCGCAACGTTCAAATGTTTCCGTCTATAGACACCACCCATTAACGCTTTGACGATTCGAGAGGTGGTCACGGCCAGATGTTCGTAATCCCGTGCTTCCAGCATCTGATAGAGAAGGTTGAATGTATGGCGGCCAGGAAAGGCCCAATAGGATTCGACAGGTCGAAGTTGATCAAGAATGATTTTCGCTGCTTCGGTGTCGTCGGGGCGTCCCCGTTGTTCAGCGAGCCGCTGCAGGACGTTTTTCAGCCGGTTCCAGGAGTCAGCTCGAAACTGAGACCCGTTATAATATTGACTAAGAGAATCCTGCTCGTGTTCGCGTGTCTCTTGTGTCGTCAACCGACTTCTCCCTAACTCCCGACTTTCGTACTGATTTGATGGATAGACGCGCCCTCAACGTGCTCAGATAACGGCGCGATCTCTTCCGGCGCAGGTTCATTGGTGCCCTGGGCTGTGCCGCGTTTTGGCATGGTAAGCGGCCCCAAGCTGTCCAGATAAGATGTATCAAACTGGTCATCTTCATAGACCGGAAAGTTGCCTCGGTGGTCCCGGAAACTTTTTAAAGTCTGCCCCAGTCCTCGCAAGCCGACAGTCCGTTGGCGGCGAACCATGTCAAAGTCCACCTCGATGGGGATGATCTCTGGTTGGCCGGCGGCCTGATACAGGACTGTGCCGGAAGGATCAAACACGCACGATTGCCCAATGCCACCGGCATCCAGGCCATTGATGTCAAATACATATGTCTGGAACATTGCCGCTGTCGCCCGTGCGATAGATACCTCAATATCCCGGTCGATGGTTCCTGTCAGCACGGGCAGTAACAGGACTTCAGCACCCATGGCCGTAAGCTGGCGCGTGGTTTCAGGAAACCAGATATCGTAGCAGATCGAAAGTCCAAAGCGCCCGACACCGGGTACATCAAACACCAGAACATCAGGCCCGCCTGTAACGTCCCGCTCATAGGGCGCAAACGGAAACATTTTGCGGTAACGTGCCACAACTTCACCATCAGGATTGATAACCATGGCTTCGTTATAGGTTCGCCCGCTCTCGCGAACGAACATAGAGCCGGGCACCAGCCAGACGCCGTGACGTTTTGCATATTCCTGGAACGTATGTTCTGTTTCTTTGACTGATTCAGGCGTGTTTGAAAGCAGTGGCCCGTACGGTGCCAGTTCACTGAATACAATCATCTCGACCCATGGGAACACGGCCATAACGTGTTCAATCTTGGATACCATCGCCGTGACGTTCTCATGTGTCGCCGAAACTGACATCTGTACACCGGCGATTGAGAAGGGCGTCATTAATAACTTTCCTTACGAAAAAATCACTGTTTGGTCGCGTGAACAGCGTTTCAAAAACCTCGGGTCGGGTCAACCCCTACCTCGGCGACCAATTGAGTGCCGAGGCAGGGATTATCGTGTCAAATCAGGCAACTGACCGTGTTGCTTCGATTTCGCTGACGGGTGACTCGTCACGAGTGACGTCAACAGCGTCCAGCACAGGTGCGGTATCCAACTCGAGACCAGAAACCTCTGGGATAATGACTTCATCTTCTATGATGGTGGCTGTCGGCAGATCAGCATCCGGCTCGACGACCGAGAAGGTATCCGTTGCGCGTTGTGCAACTTCGCCTGGTGTGAGCATTTCGATGCGTTTGGCAACGTTCCAGACATGACCGAATGCGTCCACGAAACGACCAAAACGCTCGCCCCAGTATGTATCAGACAGCGGCACTGCAACCCGTGCGCCACTTTCAACAACATGGTTCCAGAAAGTATCTACGTCGGCAATGTACAACTGTACAATTACGGGAGAACCGCCCAGTGATGTTGGTGACAGAATGCCGAACGACGGCATTTCATCAGCAATACGCATGATTGAATTGCCGATCTTTATTTCTGCCTGCAGAACAGTAACGCCGTCGTGCGCGTAGTCGCGTGACAGAATTTCTGCGCCGAAAACAGTTTCGTAATATGAAAGTGCAGCGTCCGCGCCCTGAACGATCAGGACGGGATTTGCTGTGCGGTAGCCTTTGGGAACCGGGGTAACTTTGCGTGCCATTGTATTCGTATCTCCAGAAAAAAGTGTTTTTGCAATCGGTTTGTG
>JAJFID010000206.1 GCA_021775325.1 Rhodospirillales bacterium | reverse complement strand
GACGATGTCCAAGGACACGACAGGTTGTTCGAACACGAACGGATGGCCAGGACTGATTCTGCCTTATCGGGGCAAATTGCCAAAAATCCACAAAGATGCGTTCATTGCTCCCAATGCGGTCATCATTGGTGACGTGGAAATCGGGACCGGCTCGGGTATCTGGTTCAACTGTGTGGTACGTGGTGACATGAATGAAATCAGGATCGGCGAAAATACCAACATCCAGGATGGTACCATTATTCATATCGACAGTCGTACCCGCCCCACCATTATAGGCAACAATATTACCGTGGGACACATGTGCCTGCTGCACGCTTGTACACTGGAAGACAACTGCATGATCGGTATGCAGGCCACCGTCATGGACGGTGCCGTGGTGGAAAAGGGAGCTATGGTCGGTGCTGGTGCCCTGGTAACGCCAGGCAAACGGGTGGGCGCAGGCGAGCTGTGGGCGGGATCACCGGCCCGACGGTTGCGCGACATCGGCAACCGGGAACAGGATCTGCTGGAATACATCTGGCCTACCTATGTGAAACTGGGCCGTGAATACATGGACGCCGGACAGGATCTGCGCATCCCCCGCGAGCCAGACGGCCCAGATCAAACCGATGACTGATATGATGAATTCGACGACGTCGTCATTGTTGCGAGGCGTGTTGTCGCGCGACGCTCGCAGCATTGCAAAATGCATGTCCATGGCTGAGTCCGCGACCAGAGATGATGACGCCCGCGCGCTGTTTTCAACCATTTACGGCCATGCCGGAAGCGCCCATATCATCGGTCTTACGGGTGTGCCGGGCAGCGGTAAATCAACGCTGGTGCGTGCCCTGGCCCAACAGTTCAGGGCAAGCGGGCGCACGGTCGGTATTGTCGCGATTGATCCGTCCAGCCCGTTTTCCGGCGGTGCCATTCTGGGCGACCGGGTACGCATGGGTGAACTGGCGGGCGACGATGGCGTATTCATACGGTCCATGGCGACGCGTGGCTCGCTGGGTGGCCTGACCCGGGGCTGTATGGAGGCCGTGGATATTCTGGACGCTGCCGGGTTTGACGTGGTGCTGATCGAAACCGTTGGCGTCGGTCAGGACGAGGTGGATATTGCCCGTTCGGCGCTCAGCGTGGTTGTCGTTTCGGCTCCTGGACTGGGCGACGACATCCAGGCCATCAAAGCCGGAGTGCTTGAAATCGCCGACATGCATGTGGTGTCCAAATGCGACCGGGATGATGCCAACCGCACCGTGGCTGATCTGAAAGGCATGGTGGGTATGGGGCTCAGTGGCCGCAACCGGCTCGGCTGGAACGTTCCTGTTGTCCCGACCAGCGCCGAAAAAGGCATCGGCATCACGGACCTGATCATCACGCTGGATGAACACCGGGTGCATCTTGAGCAATCGGGCGAAGGCGTCATCCGGGCCGAGGAAATCGCCAGGATGCGGGTGACAAAGGCTGCCGAGGATATCGCCCGCGAGCGGGTTGCGGCGGCGCGCGGACAGGCGCTCGTTGATGCCATGCAACAGGTAACAAAACGCACCATCGATCCGCATAGCGCCGCCAGAATACTCATGCAGTCAGTATCAGATACCTGAGAAAGAGAGACCGAACCATGCTGACAACGGACGAAGTCCTGTACGTCGTGCGATCCTGGGTCGATCCGGATAACGGACAGCCCTATATGGACTGGCTTGAAAGCAAACACATGGCGGAAGTTCTGGCAGAACCGGGCGTTCAGTGGGCGCGCAAAGCGCTACTGGATCAGGCCGACGAAAATGGCTGGCAATCCTGTCTGCTGCTGTATGGATTCGAGAATCGTGCCGCGCTGGATGCGTACATGAAAAGCGATGCCCGTAACCGCTTCTGGCGGCAACTGGAAGCCATGAAAGACATCCACTATTCCGACCGTTTCTGGGGCGATGTGGATTTTGCCCTGGACGGGTAGGGCTTCGACCGGCAGCTTCTTGATGTCTCCACCGCTCTATCGGGACATATTGAAGAGAAAAAGGGGCAACCATGATCACATACAAACCGGGTGACGATGTGGGTGAACTGGAACACTGGCCGTTTTCTGGCGAGGCGTCCAACTACGTGATTATCCGCGGCACGCCAAAAGCCTATGGCCGCATGGATGGCGGTGGCGCAGGCGCGATCTGGCGAGCAGGAATCTGGCGTTGTACGGCGGGGACCTTCATGTGTACAGAACTGGGCGACGAAATGCAGACCGTGTTGTCCGGTCGCGTTCGGATTACCCGCGCGGATGGTACTGTCCATGAATTCTGTCCCGGCGACACGTTTTTTACGACGCGCGGAGAACGGGTCACGTGGGATGTGCTGGAAGACGTAACGAAAGTCTTTTTCAGCGCCAGTTCTGACGGATTCTGACGTCATCAGTCCGAACCGTACCTCATGCTTTCTGGCACCGCATGGTAACAATCCGATTGTCCGTTGGCGTATTGCCCAAGTTTGGCAGACTTATGCAGGATTGTGGTGACGACGGGGAAATGTTAGCCATTCCTCCCGGTTGTCGAATAGGCGCCCATTTTGATCCATCAATATTTTAAATAGAACCAGTGTTATGAAACTAAACTCTGCCTCATCAACCTCCCGCCTTGTTTTCCGCCTGGGCATTGCATGTTTGGTCCTTGTCATATTTTTGCTCGGAGCTGGAAGCCACAAGTATCGTGTTCACCACGAAATTCGGTCATATATAGAGACGCTTCTCAACCTGAATGAATTCGAAAAACAGTTCGACGATGATGACAGCATGGGCGAGAGCGTATTGGACGATGAAGATCCGTGCAATATGAGAAGGGTTCCCATGGGATATTGTCCGGGTCCATCTGCCTTCGATGAACCCCAGTACCAAAAGGAATTTGCAAAACAATTGGAGGGTCTGGGCTCAGGTGGACAGCACGACGATGGCGGATATGTTACTGAGAATTATCCGGAACTTCTGGCCGAGTCTTTAGGTTACTACACCATCAAACCTGCCCCCGGCACGGTACCGGATCGCCTCCATAGTGAGTCGGTCAGGGACCTAGACGACGGGCAGATTTCTGAGCTTATGCTCGACTTCGAACACCCGGCTGTAACAACCCGGTCTTTGTTTGCAGAGCATTTGGAGCGGCCCGACGATGTATTGATCATTCTGCATGGCCTCAACAGTAATGCCAACAAAGTAATGGGATTGGATAACGACGACTATTTGCGGATGGCTGGCCGCTACTACTATGACTACGGAATGGACACGCTCGCGTTTGATATCACGGAGTATCCACCTCTCGATTCTATCAATAATACGCGCTTACGGTTTTACGATGCGACCGCACGTGGTCTTTATATCAGAAGTGTTTGTGATGTATTCAGGTTTCTTGAGCTGGCAGAAAAATACCGCCGTGTAATGATCTATGGGCTATCGAGTGGGAGCATGCTTGCTTTGGAACTGGCGCCGCTTTGCGGCCCCTTTTCGCTTATTATAGCCGATGACGGGATCAATTTTGCAGGCCCTAGCATATGGCGCGATCCGGAGAATGCCAAGTCAGGTGTAAAATTCGGATCGTTTATCGATTTTCTCCGGCCCTTTCATGAAAATGTGAGCTTCGTTGATATGATTTATCATTCCCGCAGTCCGCTCTATGTTATCGCGAGACCAGTGAGCGCGTACCATGACTGGGTGGACACGGTTTTTGTGATCGGTGAGGGCGTTGACGGAACATCACCTGTTAATTTTGTCGACAAAATACTGCCGCATCACGTACCTGAGTTTGATGAAGTCCTGAACCCGATTTTTGAACGAGATGTCCAAGACCTGGAGGGATTCAACCTGACGGCAAAATAGGCATGTTATTGAAGACCGCCGACAGGGCTAGTCAGAGAACACGTCTTAAGCTGTGTCGTTGCCATCAAAAACAAAAGAAATGTTAATCAATCCAATCGATATTGACAGGATACGCTGGTGTGTCCTGAAAGGGGACCCTATGTGACAGCATGCGTGACCGGTCGGAGAAATTGATTGCCATTCAGGAATACAATTCGGGAGCAAAAACACTTCGACCGTGAATTGCGATCAGCGGTCAATGCCATGATTGAGGACTTCAATGCCAGTCGGGTGTTTCTCGTTGATGAGTCCATTGTCATCATCTGGAATGTATTCTTTGCAGGAACCGGAGCGTTCAAGAGTGATGAGGGCATTCTAGAAATTCTGATCGAGTTTTCTGACGATTTGCCGAACACGTTAAGTTCGGACATATTCCGCAAAGAACTCGACATTCTGAGGGGCAGTGATGAACCAGTTTTTGATCGGCCATTAATTAGTGCCCTTTATCCGCAAGAAAAGCGGATCGCCATTCAGAGCAGCGGCCATTTGCTGGATAGGTATCAAACATATGCCATCCGAATAGAGTCACGGTTCAACTACGCACGGAACCTCTTCCATGCAATTGCCCCGAAAACGGGTTCGCGTGTTCTGGATGTGGGGACTGGCGCAGGTTTCCTGGCCTATCTTCTGAGGGTCAACGGCTGCGATATGGTATCCTTCGATATCCCGGACACCCCGAAGATATTTGACGCCAGTTGCGAATTGTTGAACGTCGACAAACGCTGCTTTCGAATAGAGAAACAGCAGGCGTTAATGGATTTCGGCGAAAAATTCGATTCCATCGCATGCGGCATGCTGCAGTTTGACGGACATAGTGAGTCAAAGGGTGAGTGGGGGGTTGCGGACTGGCAGTATTTTCTGAACGACGTGTATGAAAACCAGTTGCGTGAACATGGTTGTTTGTTGCTCGGGTTTTCACCACGGATCGGGTTCTCGGTTGGCAAGCCAAATGAACAGCGTTCTGCGGCGCTCAGGAGAATTTTCGAACCCTACATCGTGTCCGATTCGAAAATCGATGGTGAATTGGTCCGACTAGCGCATAGCGACCTAAAAAGGATTTTCTAGACAACACTGTTTACTGTCGGTTTTCGGATTTTCTGGTGCTCAGATGCCGGGCTGTCGCCAGAAGGCATTCAATCGCTGCCATGACGAGCGCCACGCCCAGTAACATTGACATGCCAGCGTCGGTCAGAATCCATCCTGCGATCATGGGAAAGCCAAATATGGCAATAAAGTACGCCAATCCGTTAACCTGGAGAGTCTGGCTTAGTATCTGTGGGTCCGCATCGTTCGCCACCATCGCTTTGATGATTGGATAGGTCACCCCATACCCGATACCAAACAATATGGCCGCCAAGACGTAAAAATGCCGATTCCCGTCAAGGACCAGCAAGAGGGCGACACCACAGATCATTACGGCGAGAAGAACACCAATCACAGCATAGGGCGGGTACCTGTCGATGGGCTTCGCCAACAGTATCCGCCCCACGATAACCGAGACTGTGTATGCGAGAAAATAGTCGGCGTATTCAAAGCTGTTCAACTGTGCATAGACAGTTTGAAAATTAATCACGGCGACAAACACCGACGCACTCAACCAGCCAATCAGAATTGGTCGTAAAGCTTTTGATTTCAGAACCTTACCAGCCAGATGGAAACTCAGGCGATTCTCATTTTCCGAATTCGCCACTTCCTCCTCAAACGATAACCGGGCCACAGTCCCTGTTAACATGAAAAATACCATGGAGCTGAACACACAAACGGCACCGACCAGATAATAAACGGTATGGATACCGCGCCCCGCTTCAACAAGATAGGCCCCAAGCACCGGAGACAGACCAATTGCTGCCGTGACAAAGACAGATAGCAACGTGAAATATCGAACGCGTTCATCTGCGGTGATAACCTGGGTCAGCACAACAGGCGTGAGAACATAGAAAAGCCCCCAACCGATACCAAGAAGCGCGCCGGCTACATAGAGGTCTAAATCCATGCTTTCTGATGATCCGAACAGGAATAGCGATACCGCAATCAGCAATCCGGAAGCACCAATGGTCCTCATACGTCCAAACCGAGACGTGATATGGCCGAGATACAATACGGAGACCAATGTTGTAATCATCGTAACCGCCAGAATAGTGCCAACATCTTTCCCATCCGCGCCAAATGACGCAAACAATGGCGGTAGCAGGAATGTCAGCCCATAGGTTGCCGCCTGAAAGAAGACTGCCGAAAAATACAGGAAAAAGAATCTCTTACGTTGCATCAATGCAAGCCTTGTATGGTCTCTTCGATGCTGCACGAACGCCCAGAACAGACGCACAAATTTTGAATTCAATCATGAAAAGCCCACATCCTGGTGAGCTAAGCTGTATTCCGGATTTCGGTCAAGGACGGGTTGCTTTTTTCAAAGGCAGGCAGATTGCGTTCCAACGTTACGTCTGAACCCATTAAGGGTATAGTTTCAAAGAAAATCCTTGACTTTTTACACTTAATATGCTAATATTCCTAACTCAATAATTGACTGAAAATTCGAGTTAATTTACCCCTGACGAGCAGTCAATCGATGTCCGGTCAGCGCCAGTTCCAGTATCAATTGTGAGATCTCGGAGCGTAGCATAATGTGGGAAACGTGTGCAGATGTAGCCATAGAATCGCAACCAGTTTAAACCTAACATACTGTTATTATGATGTTATTCAGGAATGACGACATTGAAACACCAAAATATGTAGCCAAATGTACGTATATGTCTACATCTCGCCAAATTCGCATTTATTTTCAATGAGCCCATGTCTACAGCGCCAATATCAAGATAATTATTCATCCTGCGACACATATAGGGATCGTAAAACTGTCGTCATGTTACAGATAGTGGTATCCCGTATTGGCCTAATCATGATGCAATAGAAGGTCCACTTAGGTCCGGAGTTGAAATGCCAAAGAGTGCGATAGAATCCCTGTTGACCATCTCCATCGCACGGGACAGCGACGTGCCGCTGCACAAGCAGGTGTTTGAGGAAATCCGGCAGACCATTTTGTCGGGCAGACTGGTGACAGGCGCACCTTTGCCATCCAGCCGCATGCTGGCACGCGAACTGGCGGTATCGCGTAATACGGTGCTGACGGCCTATGACATGCTGGCCAGCGAAGGATATACGGATGCAGCGCGGGGCTCTTCCACCCGGGTGTCCGCTGTGCTGCCCGAGATGTTGCAGTATGCGGATGCGTCTCACGAACGGGCGCACACGCTCAACCGACGCCCGAAGTTGTCGAGCCTGGTTGACCGGCTGCCTGTGCGTTACAAACGGAGCGAGCAGGGGATTACGGCCTTTCAGTATGGCGTGCCGGAACTGCGGGATTTTCCATTCACCCAGTGGAACCGGCTGCTCAACCGGTTCTGGCGACATCCACCGCGTGAGGTCATGATGGTGGGCGATCCGGCGGGTTATTTGCCGCTGAGACGCAGCATCGCCGCCTACCTGCGTGCCTTTCGCGCCGTCAACTGTCACGAAGATCAGGTCATTGTCACCAGCGGTGCCCAGCAGGGCCTCACCCTGGCCAGCCGGGTGCTGCTGGATCCCAGCGACACCATCTGGCTGGAGGACCCCGGTTATCCCGGTCTGCGTCAGGCCGTGGAAGGTGCCGGGGCCAAAAGCGTCGGCATTCCGGTTGACGACGAAGGCCTGTCGGTGGAAGCGGGACTGAAACTGGCCCCAAACGCGCGGGCCGCCGCCGTCACGCCCTCACACCAGTATCCGCTCGGCGTTACCATGAGCCTGGGTCGCAGGCTGGCGTTGCTGGACTGGGCAGATCGTTACGACGGGTGGATAATCGAAGACGACTACGACAGTGAGTTTCGCTATGCAGGCAGACCCCTGTCCGCCATGCAGGGACTGGATCGCTCAGGCCGGGTTATCTATGTGGGCACTTTTTCCAAGATCATGTTTCCCACTCTGCGCATCGGGTATCTGGTGGTACCACCTGATCTGGTTGATCCGTTCCTGCGCGTACGCCGGGCCATTGACGACCATCCACCCATCACCGCACAACCGGCCCTGGCGGCATTTGTGGAGGAGGGCCATTTTGCCTCGCACATCCGGCGCATGCGGGCACTGTATGGCGAACGGCAACAGATTCTGCTCGCGGCATTGCAGGAACATCTGACCGGTGCGCTCGAATTCGCATCCAGCGAAGCTGGCATGCATCTGTGTTGTGGTCTGAGCCCGGCACTCAGTGCCATGACCACAGACAGCCATATAGCCAAAATGGCAGGGGCCGCCAACGTCGTGACCATGCCGTTGTCGGAATTTCATACCAGCACACCGGCACGGGCCGGGTTGGCGCTGGGCTATGCCGGGTTCGATGAGAAACAGATCAACACAGGCGCGCAGAAACTGGCGCGGGTTATGGACACCATCACCGCTTGACCTGGAGCATCATTGGAGAGGAGACTGAATTCAGAAGGGTTATGAGAGAAGGTGTCACAATGGAAACTTTTTTGAGTGGCGCAGCCGTATTTGTTGCTTTCTGTGCGTTGCTTTATGCGGCCAGTCTCGGACGCAGACTGGACGAAAACCCTGCTGAACAAGCCATGATGAAAATAAACCGTCTCGACAAATCCCTGGAGGAAATCGAGATGGCATACGACGAACTGGTAAAACGCGCCAACGAGCTGTCAGAACGGCTCTTGCTCCTGGAACAGGCGGCTGAAACGACGGCTTCGCCGCAGGACCCGGCCTCTGACGAGGCTGATTCCTGAGCGATCAGGCCTTGGTTCGCACGTAGGTACCGGGCGCGTCTTCCAATGCTGGCAGACCGCCGTCACCGGGGATGCGGGCGGCAACTTTCTTGCCGCTGTGTTTGGCAGCCCAGTCTTTCCAGTCTGTCCACCACGAGCCCTTATGCTGCTCAGCAGCATCCAGCCACTGGTCGGGGCTTTCCGGTAAATCTTTATTGGCCCAATAACAATATTTTTCCGCAGCAGGGGGATTAACAACACCAGCGATATGACCAGACGCAGACAACACGAACCGGATATTACCGGCATATAACTGGGTCGCCTTGTAGGTGGTTTTCCAGGGCGCGATATGATCTTCACGGGCCGATGCCAAGTAAACAGGAACGTCGATTTTGCCGAGATCAATGTCCACGCCCGCAAGATTGATGCCGCCGGGCTCTACCAGTCGGTTTTCCAGATACATCTTGCGCAGATAATAACTGTGCATGGCAGCCGGCATACGCGTTGAATCACTGTTCCAGTAGAGCAGATCAAACGGGAAGGGCTCTTTGCCCATGAGGTAATTATTGATGACAAATGACCACACCAGATCGGAGCTGCGCAGCATATTGAAACTGGCCGCCATTTCACCGCCTTCCAGGTATCCGCGTTCGTTCATGGTATCTTCGAGCGCCGCCACCTGGTCTTCATCTATAAAGACAGAAATATCGCCTACATCACTGAATTCAACCAATGTTGTGAGGAATGTCGCCGACGCAACACGACCCTTCCAGTGGTCATCACCGCTGTCTGCCAGAAAGGCGAGAGCACAGGACAGCAGGGTGCCGCCAATGCAGTAACCGACCATATTGACCATGCGCTCGCCGGTGGCCTGTTCAATGGCATCCAGTGCCGCCAGTGGCCCCTCAACCAGGTAATCTTCAAACGTCTTGTGGGCCAGTTCCTGACCCGGATTAACCCAGGAAATAATAAAAACCGTATGTCCCTGATCCGTAAGCCATTTGATGTAAGAGTTCTTCTCGCGCATATCCAGAATGTAGTATTTGTTGATCCACGGTGGTGTGATCAGCAGCGGGCGCTCATGCACCTTCTTGGTAGACGGCTCGAACTGAATCAATTCCATAAGCTCATTGCGAAACACCACCTTGCCCGGCGTCGTAGCGACGTTGACGCCCACATCGAAGGCTTCCTCATCACTCATCTTGATCTTCAATTGGCCGTCGCCGGTCTCGAAGTCCTCAAGCAGGTTTTGCAATCCACGAAGCAGATTTTCGCCTTTGGACTCCATAGTTTCGCGCAAAACCGCCGGGTTCGTGGCCGCAAAGTTCGTGGGCGACAGGGCGTCCAGGTACTGGCGGGTAAAGAATTCCACCTTTTGAGCGTCGCGCGGCGCAAGACCGTCCACGTCGCTGACCACATTTTCAATCCAGTTGG
>JAJFID010000205.1 GCA_021775325.1 Rhodospirillales bacterium | reverse complement strand
CACCACCGGCCAGTTTGGCCAGACGTTCCTGAAGTTTTTCCTTGTCGTAGTCGGAAGAAGTTTCTTCGATCTGCTGGCGGATCTGGTTGCAACGACCTTTAATGTCGGTGTTTTTGCCAGAACCTTCAACAATGGTGGTTTCTTCCTTCGTGATCACAACGCGCTTGGCAGAACCCAGCATGTCGAGGGTCACGTTTTCCAGTTTGATGCCGATGTCTTCGCTGATCATCTGACCTTTGGTCAGGATCGCGATATCTTCCAGCATGGCTTTGCGACGATCGCCGAAACCAGGAGCCTTAACAGCAGCAACTTTCAGACCACCGCGCAGCTTGTTGACAACCAGCGTAGCCAGGGCTTCGCCTTCGATGTCTTCTGCAATGATCATCAGCGGACGACCGGACTGCACGATACCTTCCAGAACCGGCAACAGAGGCTGCAGGCTGGAGAGTTTCTTTTCGTGAATCAGGATATAGGGATTTTCCATATCACAGGTCATCTTGTCGGCATTGGTTACGAAGTACGGTGAGGTGTAACCGCGGTCGAACTGCATACCTTCAACAACGTCCAGCGTGGTATCGAGGCCTTTGGCTTCTTCAACCGTGATAACGCCTTCGTTGCCGACTTTTTCCATGGCAGCGGCAATCATTTTGCCAACTTCGGTGTCGCCATTGGCAGAAATGGTTCCAACCTGCGAGATTTCGGCGCTGGTCGAAACTTTCTTGGAGCTTTTGCGAACCGTGTTGATAGCAGTTTCAACAGCGAGGTCGATACCGCGTTTCAGATCCATCGGGTTCATGCCAGCCGCAACAGCTTTACAGCCTTCGCGAACAATAGCCTGAGCCAGAACCGTAGCTGTTGTGGTGCCATCGCCAGCTTCGTCATTGGTGCGTGAAGCAACTTCACGAACCATCTGGGCACCCATGTTTTCGAACTTGTCAGCCAGCTCGATTTCCTTGGCACCCGTGACACCATCTTTGGTGATACGGGGTGCGCCGAAGGATTTGTCGAGGACCACATTGCGACCTTTAGGACCAAGTGTCACTTTGACAGCATTGGCAAGTACGTCGACGCCGTTCAGCATACGCATGCGGGCATCAGCGGAAAACTTGACTTCTTTAGCAGCCATGTCTCTTAACCTTTCATTTTAAAGAAGAAGATTATTTCTTCTTCTTTTTTCCATCTTCAATGATACCGAGGATGTCCGATTCCTTCATGATAAGAAGGTCGTCACCATTGATTTTGACTTCCGTACCGGACCATTTGCCGAATAGCACGTTGTCACCGGCTTTTACGTCAAGAGCTGTTACAGCACCGTCTTCGGCTTTGTGGCCGGAACCAGCAGCAACAACTTTGCCCTCCATGGGCTTTTCCTGTGCGGAATCAGGGATGATAATGCCACCCGCAGTCTTCACGTCCTGTTCAACGCGCTGTACCAGCACGCGATCATGAAGAGGCCTGAAATTCATGGCGAAGTCTCCAAATTTTGATTGTTAAAACAGTTACATAGTTAATTTTATTAGCACTCTCACTAAGTGAGTGCCACGGATTTAGTTAGCCTACGCCGAACTGTCAAGGCGTATGCCCGATTTTCTTTTGATTAATGTGATTTCATCACGGCGCAGGTGCATTGAGCAGCGCCGGGTTCGCCATAATGGATTCGCCCGACCAGAACACCATGTAGCGTGTCCCATAGGCAAAGTGCGCAAGTACTTGTATGTCGTCCGATGATGCGGGCGGCAATACCGAAACCGGCTGTGCGATAACGGCGCCGGGATTGCCGGCAAGCCATGCGGCTGTGCCAATGGGGTCATCCGGGTCCAGAACCGCAATCGGCTTGTCCAGCCGGGCCGCAAAATCAAACTCGCCGTGATAGGTCCCGGCGAAGGCAACGGCACTGCCCTGCTCCAGTTGTTCCGATACAAAACGGGCTGGAGGGCGGGCATCGAAGAAATCACGACCCAGCGGTTCGGCCACCAGAAAGCCAACCACAACAACCAGAGACGCGACCACCGAGACAATCATCATGCGCAGGTCAACCAGCGTTGGCATGGCATAGGCAATAGCGACCCCCAGAAGGATCAGCAAGACACCCCAACTACCGGCAATCTGGTCTGCCCACCAGGGTATCTGAAAAACCGTTCCGGCAAATGGCAAAACAATCAGCACCGCACCAGAAACGACCAGAAAGAGTCCCAGCGCGGATTCACCTCCACGAGCGCCGGACAGAACGTCAGCTTCTTTATCAGCCCGGCAAAACACCAGAAAGGCGATCAGCAGCGCGACGGCAGGCAGGGCGGGCAGCAACTGGTTCCAGCTTATGTCCGGCACGAGCAGGACTGGTGCCAAAACCGAGATCATCCAGATTATAGCCAATCGCGCCCCGCCATCGGTCAGCAGATGCAGAACGCCAGTAAGAGAACGCCATGCCGCGGGCCACAAGACCCAGGGTACGGTCATCCCGACAAAGATGATCATGAGGTGCCACCATGGCCGACCGGTTGCATTTTCGTTGGCATATAGGCCTGCCAGCGGTGACCAGTAGTGTTCCAGCAAAATTTCAACTGTCGTCTGCTCCGCCAGCAACGCCCAGCCAAACCAGCCGACAATGACCGCCGCGCTCAGGCCAGATCCCGCCAAAAGCCACATGTACCAGCGCTGCCAGCCATGGGGTGGCGTGCGATCATCATCAATCTGTTCGGCCAGTGCGCCGCCCCAAACCGGTGCCAGAAAAGCAACAGGCAGACAAATGCCCCATGCCAGTGGCCCTATAGTCAGGACGCACGCCGCCATTGCGAGGCCGTAATACAGAAACCCGTCCCGTCGCCCGGTACGCCACGTCCACACCAACGCGTAAACAGCAGTAATGACAAACACCGATGCCAGCATTTCCGGCCCCGGAAACCCGGCAAATGCCATCCAGGCCAGAAAACCGCTCAGAGCCGTACCGGACATAGCCCCCAGGCCCACCCATCCAGGCCACAGAACCCGCGCCAGTCCAGCCGTCAGAAACACGCTTAAGATGCCGGACACATACCCGACAATATGCGGCCACCAGTCTGACACCTCAAATACGGCCCATCCCAGATTAATCATCCACAACATCATGGGGTATCGGGTGCCCGCCTGGATCTCACCAGGCCAGGGGAACAGAAACATGGATTCGCGCCACATGTACCACGCTTGCGACAGTATCTGCTGTTCGTCACCAACGACCAGGGGCTGGGTTTCAAAGGAAACACCGGCCACAAGTAACCAACAGACGATCCAGACAAGCGGGAACACGGTGAAGTAAAGAAGTCGCGGTGTCATAAGGCTGTTTATGGCACGGCGAACAACCATGCGGCAATGCATCGGAATACGAAACAGGACGTAGCGCCGCTAAATCTACTCACCAGTAACGATTGCCGGTTCATTGGCCCTGGCATTTGGCAGGAGCCACGCCAGACCAAACGAAACCAAACCCAGCCCCCCAGCAACCATCAATGCCATGGTATAATCAGCAGACTGCCCATACAGAAAACCGGCCAGCCACGGCGCGAGCAATCCGGCAGTTCCCCACGCCGTGAAAACCCTGCCATACACACGGGCTCCGGCAACCATTCCAAACAGCGTGGCAACAACAGCAGGATACGCTGCAATCGTCGCACCGTACGTGAAACCAACGATGGCGAGGCCAATGATTATGACCGAATTATCGCTAACGAGAGCGAGCATGAACAGCGCGCCCGCAGAAACACCGGGAAACACCGTCAATGTCAGGCGGACCCCAGCGCGGTCTACAAGCCAGCCGCCCACGAGGCTGCCAAACATATTGAACACGGCAATGACAACAGGCGCGTAAAGAACAAACCTGACGTCAAGACCACCTGATTTCGCAATGCCTGTTGCATGACCAATAACCATCAAGCCCGCAGCAACGGCAGTCCCGTACCCTGCCCACAGTATGACAACCAGACGTGGTCGGGGAGCGGCATGGCTGATCCCGGAAGGGCTGTCGATCCGCAAGGCCGCTTTTCCCCTGGCCAGAAGAGCGGCG
Organism: Rhodospirillales bacterium; assembly: GCA_021775325.1. GTDB lineage: Bacteria > Pseudomonadota > Alphaproteobacteria > Rhodospirillales > Casp-alpha2 > JABJGO01. The sequence continues at coordinate 26,050 of JAJFID010000205.1, read as the reverse complement.
ATGACCGGCGCACCTGCAGCAACAGCAATCGCAAACCCGACCATGGCCATGGGAAATCCACCAGCCTGCAGCAGCATTTCAAATGGAACCGGTGCCAACGCGGCGCCGAGCGCATAGGTCGCCGTGATGCTACCCATAGCCAGACCTTTGTGTTCCGGATTAGCCTGCGCCGCACACTGCAATGCAAACCCGTAACCCAGTCCATTGGCGCAGCCAAACAAAACGCTGTAGCCCAGAAAAACGACCGCCAAGCTCGTGGCCTGCGCCGCCACCACACATCCCGTTGCCGCAATCAGACACACAAGGACAATGAACAATGGCGGCCGAAGAAGGCCATAAAAACGATGACCAAACAGGACACAGACCGTAAGGCACACCAGTGCCAGCGAATACACGAGACTGATTTCCGAGCGGGAGGCGTGCAATTGCCCCTCCAACGGTCCCAGGAACACCGAAAAAGCATGAATCGTGCCCAGGACCAGCGTCGTTGCCATACAGGCAACAAGGACATACCCGCCATTTTTTGTCAGTCTCACTATCACGACACAGGCCCGTCGGACGTAAGGTTTTCGGGTCTCACGGTGAGGGCCTTCCCATAATTCACCTTCGGATATAACATGAAGCTTCCATTCTTGAACTCAGACAAAACAACCTGTCAGGGGAATTAACATGCCCATATGTCGTTCGACTCTCGCTACCTTATTTGTTGGCCTGATGATTGTCATGCCATCCGTCAGCCAGGCGGAAAACGTGAAAATTACACCCTTAGGCAGCCACGACGGGGAGTTCTGCAAATTCGACAGGGCCATGATTTTCGAGGACCCCGATGGCACCCGTATCCTGTACGACGCCGGTCGCACGGTTGCCGGTCCGGATGACCCCCGCCTGGGCAAAATTGACGCACTGCTGGTCAGCCATATGCATGGTGATCATGTTGGCGACAAGCATCTGACATCGCCCAATGCCGGAGAATGTGGCAATCCCGACATTTCTGTAAAGGCGGTACCCAATACCAACACGGTCAACATTGCGCTGGCAACGGGAGCCAAAATCATCACCGGCAGTGAAATGCCGAGATTTTTTGGCAACAAACTGAAGGCGCTGGGCGGCGACCCGAAGAACTCGCAACTGGTCCGCTTCGGCGCAAGCCGCATGGTTGGCGGTGTCAGCGTCACCACCGTTCCTGCCGTTCATTCCAACGGCATTAACGGCGCCATGATTGACGGCGAACTTGGCCAACTTCTTCAGGAGTCGGGACTCACGGCTTACGCTGGTCCACCAACCGGATACGTCTTGCAGTTCACCAATGGACTTGTTGTGTATCTGTCAGGTGATACAGGCGTTACCGCCGAACAGGAAACCGTGGTCGGTGGACAATACAAGGCCAAACTGGTGGTCATGAACATTGGCGATACCTACACCACCGGACCGACAGAAGCGGCCTATGTCATCAACGAACTGATCAAACCGACCGCCGTAATTCCGTCCCATGCCAATGAAGTTGCGACCAGTAGCGGAGACACCGTCGCAGGCACGAAAACAGCCGTGTTTTCAGATGCCGTCACTGTTCCGGTTCACTTGCCATTGAGCGGCAGGACCATGTCGTTTGATGGCAACGGGGTCTGCGTTTCAGGCTGCTGACGTCGCTGGTGCCTGCATCATTTACGCGCATTGTCCCGAACACGGCGCATCCGTCGGTCTCAAGAGGTGCCGCACACGGCCAGAACCTGACCCATCGTCATCCAGAGAGGTGGTCGTTCCGGACTTATCGGTACGGACCTTATGGCAATGCAGCGACGATTTCGCGGTATTCTGCCTCGGGGAATGCCGGTAATGTTTTGGTCCGAATCGCGCCGACAGAACCGACTGTCAGCAGGAACTTCGCGGCTGTCGCTTCGTCCGGCATTTCGTATATGACGACGAGATCAAACTCACCAATGGTCAGGTAGAAATGCTTCACCTTGCCGCCCATGTTCTTCGCCAGACGTTTGACCACGCTGAGGCGTTTTGGTGAATCCTTGACGGCAGCGATGCCATCCTGGGTATAGTTGATCAGGCTGATATAGGTACTCATAACAGGCGCTCCTCTTCTGTGTTGATCTATTGTCTCACACTTGGGCTCTGAGGAGATTATTATCTTCTTCAAAGACCCGCGTGCAGAAAGTTGGCACAGAACCGGGTTCAGGCAGGTAACCTGCCAAACGTCAGCTTCGCGTGTAAATACGGTCAAGGCGCAGGCGGTGACGGTCGTCACTCAATAGCTTCGCACCCCCCAGGACGGCGGCACCCAGCCCGATGGCCGTTCCGCCTGTAATCAGAAACATGATCAACAATTGATATTTGACGGCTTCGAAAGGTTCCACACCGGCCAGAATCTGACCCGTCATCATGCCGGGCAGTGAAACAAGGCCAGCCGCCGCCATAGCATTGATGGTGGGGATCATACCGGCGCGCACGGACTCACGGACGCCACCCTGCAAAGCCGTCTGTATGGGGGCGCCACACAGCAGCCGCGCCTCGATAGACCGGCGTTCCCGATAAACCACCGATAACAGCCTTTCCAGACCCAGCGCCACACCGGTCATGGCATTGCCCAGAATCATACCCAACAAGGGAATGGCATATTGCGGATGGTACCAGGGGTCCGGGCGGATGGCGGTAGACAGGGCAAAACTGGTCACAACCAGGGCGGCGAACGCCATGCTGCCCGCGCCCAGCCCCCACGACCAGAACCCATGAAATCGCGTCTCCTGTCGCGCGCGCGCCTCGTACCCTGCAAATCCGATCATGACCAGCGTCGCCAGAGCGGTCAACCAGGGCGACACAGAAACAAACAGGGCTTTCAGCACCAGACCGACAATTAATAACTGGACCGCCATGCGGGCACCGGCGATGAGTATTTTGCGCCCCAGTCCCAGATTGAGGGAAAACGACAAGGCGGCATTTATGCAAAGAAGCAATGCCGCCAGCGCCACATCCAGATACCCCAGCGTGATATACCCTGCGCCCTCAGTCATGTGAGAATGCCTCCGGGCTGCATTGTGTAGCGCATGTCAGCCAACCGCGCTGTTTGTGAATCACTGTGGGTGACCAGCAGGACGGCTACACCACGACCAAGGACCCTACCTATCTCCGATTCGACCAGTCGGGTACTGTCTTCGTCCAGAGCACTGGTCGGCTCGTCCAGCATCAGAACCCTGGGGCTGAGCTCCAGGGCCCGGGCCAGCGCCAGCCGCTGGCGTTCACCTGTGGACAGCGTATCCATGGACTGCTCCATGTTGTCTTTGCTCAGACCCAGTCGGATTGCGGTTTCCGTCGCCGCCGTTACATCACCGAAATGTGCCGCGGGCGTCGTCTCCCACCACGCGGGCTCTGCGGGAACATAACCGACGCGGCTGCGCCATACCGGCGCGGGCATATGGGATCGCCCGATATTATCCAGCATCAACGTACCGGTGTTGGGATCCAGATCAGCGATTGCGCGTAACAAAAGGGATTTTCCCGCACCCGATGGTCCGGAAATACAGGCACATTTTCCCGAAGGTACTTCCAGGTCGATGGGCCCCAGTCCCGGGCGCTGTAACTGGCGAATGCTTAACACGCCCTGATCCTCAATCGGTTCTGGCCTAGCAGGCCAACATATTCTAAGTCATAAAACCATTCGTTGATACGATTAGAGGACGACCATGTCTGATCAGGAAACTCACCCCTCTTCGCCCATCATCTCTTACCGTGGCACAGTGTTGCCGGAATGGATCGACTGGAACGGTCATATGAACGTGGCTTACTACGTCATGGCGTTTGACCTGGCGACAGACAGTCTGTTCGACATGCTGGAAATTGGGTCTGCGTATCGGAAGGCTACTGACAACTCGTCTTTCACGATGGAACTGCATGTCAATTACCTGCGCGAAATTCATGAGGGCGAAGCATTTGAAATCAGCAGCTACATTCTGGGTGTTGATTCAAAAAGGTTGCACATATTTCACGACATGATCCACACTGAGACAGGTGAACAGGTCGCGACAAATGAGAACATGCTTGTTCATATTGATATGATCAAACGGCGCTCGTCTCCATATCCGGACCATTTGCTCGAAAAATTGCGGGGTATCGCCGCAGATCATAGCAGACTGAAGCGCCCGCAGAATGCCGGTCGTTCAATCGGGTTTTAATACCCGTTGCATACCTGATAGATGCCTATATAAGAGACCTGAAACTGGAGGCAGGGACAATGGTTGGAAGCAACCCCTTTGCAAGCTTGTTCGGCAGATCGCCCTTCAAACCCTTGCAGGAACACATGCGGACCGTGCTGAAGTCCGCCATCCAGGTCACATTGATTTTTGAAGCACTGTGCGACGAGGACCACACCAAGGTATCTGCCGTGCGTGACAAGATATCCGAGCTCGAGGGCACAGCAGACACCATCAAGAATGAAATGCGCGCGCATCTGCCCAAGAGCCTGCTCATGCCGGTTGACCGCCGTGACCTGCTGGAGATTCTCGATTTGCAGGATTCAATCGCGGATACGGCCAAGCACATTGCCGATCTGCTGGTCGAACGCCGCATGGAGGTTTTGGACGATATGCGTCAGCCTTTGCTGGACATGGTTCGGCGTTGCGTCGACGCCTGTGACCAGGCCGCGCACATTATCGGTCGTCTGGATGAACTGGTTGAAACCGGCTTTCGGGGCCGCGAATCCGACGGCGTCATGGACATGGTTGAACAGTTGAACAAGATCGAAAGCGACACGGATCGTATGGAACTGGATCTGATACGCAGTCTGTTCGCCAACGAAGACAATATGAAACCCGTATCCGTCGTGTTCTGGTACAACCTGATCGGCATGGTCGGTGAACTGGCGGATTATTCGGAAAAAGTTGGAAATCGCGTGCGTCTACTGCTGGCACGCTGATAAAGCCCTGGAGGGGCGTATATGGAAATAATTCAGGAACACGGCAACGTTTTTATCATTATTGCCGTCATTTTCGGTCTCTATATGACCTGGGGTATTGGAGCCAACGATGTTGCCAATGTGATGGGCACGTCGGTGGGTTCCGGTGCAATTACGGTCAAGACCGCCATCATCATCGCGGCAATTTTTGAATTCGCCGGCGCAGTGGTAGCCGGCGGACACGTGACCAAGACAATCCGCAAAGGCATCATCGATCCCACATCCATCACCGGGAACCCGGAAATCCTTGTGTTCGGCATGTTGGCCGCACTATTGGCGGCCGCCGTCTGGCTGATGTTTGCATCAACCCGGGGCTGGCCGGTATCAACAACCCACTCAATCGTCGGTGCCGTGGTCGGTTTCGCCATCGCCGCCATAGGCCTTGAAGCCGTAAACTGGGGCAAGATCGGACAGATCGTCGCCAGTTGGATAATCTCTCCTGCTATTGGCGGTGCGATTGCGTTTGGCCTGATGCTCAGTATTCGGGGCCTGATCCTGAATGCTGCCAATCCGTTTGCGGCAGCCAAGCGCTGGGGTCCCGTATATGTCTTTATGGTCGGGTTCATTATCGCACTGGTTACCCTGTTCAAGGGCCTGAAACATTTGAATATCGAACTCAGTATTCCCATGAGTTTCGTGGTTGCGGGACTGGTTGGCGTTATTGTCAGCATTATCGGGTATTTCCTGATCCAGAGGGTCAAAATCAACGAGGATGCAGACAAGGAATTTCACTACGCCAGTGTGGAGAAAGTGTTTGTGCCCATGATGCTGTTCACGGCCTGTGCCATGGCATTTGCCCACGGCTCAAACGATGTTGCCAACGGCGTTGGACCCATGGCGGCGGTGGTCGGACTGGTGAATTCCGGAGGCGAGGTCGCACAGAAGTCCGAACTGCCGATCTGGATTCTACTGGTCGGCGGGTTCGGCATCATCGTTGGACTGGCTACCTACGGATACAAAGTCATGCAGACAATCGGTGGCAAGATTACGGAACTGACACCAACGCGCGGGTTCTGTGCCACCATGGCAGCCGCGACTACGGTTGTACTGGCATCACGCACCGGCATGCCGGTGTCGACCACGCATATTGCGGTGGGTGGTGTTATCGGTGTGGGTCTGGCGCGCGGTATCGGTGCCATTGACCTGCGGGTCATTGGCGGCATTCTGCTATCGTGGATTATCACCCTGCCCATTGGCGGCGCGCTAGCCGCACTGTTCTACTTCACGCTCCGCGGCATGTTTTCCTGATCATTCATAAACGTCAGTGATGGTTCGGGGAGATATTCCATGGGTGCTACCAGACCGTCTCTGATCACCATGGCGGCCAGCCTGTCCGTATGTGCCGAAAACACGACGTGATGACCGGCAATGCCGCCGACGTTCATCCATACGGTATCTACCATAGACAATGGTGTATGACCGACGATCACTGCCGCATTGCTGTCCAGATCCAGTGTCTGCCGGAACCGCTTCACACTGCCTTTGCCGTAACCCGCCGGGCGATTACTCTGTCGTAGCCGATTCCAGACAAGTTCGGCCTGAATGCCGGGCAACCGTTGCACGTTAACCAGCGTTTGCCGGTTAACTCTGGTTCTCACGGGTGCTGCATGAACGGCGGTAAAGCCTTTGCCTTCAACTACGAATGCCAGACTTTCAAACAGTGTTTGCACCTCGTCGACATATTCGCTGCCGCGACGTTTTTTAAGGCACTCCTTGAACAGGACGCCCTGCGGCACCCCGCCTTTGCCGGTTTCCGGTGAGAATGTTTCATGATTGCCGCGGGTGTAGAACACGTTGTCAGGGAACCGGTGTTTTAGCATCAGGAACAGATCAAGCGCAAAAACAGACGAGTCCATTTCCTCCAGTTGCCCGTGTTCCTCGTTGTGAACAAGATCGCCGAGAAACACGAGGCAGGCTGTGTCATTCTCCAGCGCCGCCAGCGTTCCGCCCTCGGTAATGACGCGCAGAATATTGTCGATCTGGGTATGGGTATCGCCAAGAATGACAATCGTCTTGTCATGGGGAAACGTGATAATGCCACCCGGGGCACCATCGTCATCGTCATCCCGGTATATCTCCTTGGCCAGAATGGCATTGACGTTCCGGATGACCTCCAGTGCTTCGCCGTCACTGTACTCTGTCACACCGCGCCCCAGCACACCTGGCAATCTGATCAGATTGTCTCGCCGTTGCTGCCAGACAAGTGGCCGTTTGCCCAGTGAAGCAACGGTACTGAACCCATCCACACCCAGTGGCCGTATGGTCAGGTTTCCCTTGTCGTTGGTTAGCTCCACATGCCGGAAGGCGACCGTGTCATCGTAGCTGAATATATCGGCCTGCAGGTCATCACACGTTCCAAAAGTAATCGGCGCGTTCTGGCGAATACGAACAAACCGCGGGACGCCGTCAAAAAACGACCGGCCATCGTGGACAATCCACTCGCGTTTGTGTCGGCCCGGCTCACCCATGACCTGCATATCCGGATGCAGTTCCAGCGTAATGTTACCCAGCCCCAGGACAAACGGTCCGTCAATCCAGGCAATTCGAATGGTATCATCAATGACAATCGCTTCGTCTGTCGGCGATACCGGCGTCCCGCGTTGCTTCTGGCGGAACAGATTAATAATTCCGCTGAACGGGGAGAACCCTGTCTGCTGCCCGGCGGGCGTTTCTCGCCATTCCAGCGAACGCTGGCTCTTGGATATGACAGATTCCATTCCTTTACGGCATTCAACGATGTGCAGGGGTGGACCTTCTCGCTCTGTCCGAATGTACACCTGCAAACCGGAAACCCAGAAATACCAGGCGACCGTCCGGTAAAAGTTGATCTGCCGAACGACAAGATCGCGGGTCAGTCGCCGATCATAGGGGAACAGTCCGCTCTTCGCCCGACCGACCCTGTCTTCGTATACCGTGTCGGCGGGCGGCAGAAGAAACTCGAATACGTACTTGGCTTTCCAGTCCGTTCCAAAGAACCATGATTTCTCGGGTGGAATGGCGATCCGCGAAAAATCCATGTCCAGAATATCACTCTCGTCCACCCACTCGTCATCAATGACGGTGAGCGATTCGCCATGCCCCTCGAAAGGCGCGCCAAGATGAATCTCCCGTGGTCGGTAGGTCAGCTCCGGGTTACGCCACCAGTTGGGCGACGCCAGATCAATATATCCTTCATAGGGCCAACCACGCATTTTCAGAACGAGCGTACTCTTGCCAGCGCCCGGCGGACCGGTGATCAGGAACTGACGAAATTTGGGTCCCGCAGGAAAGGCGATGCCGTTAATTGTCTGGGTATCATCAATTTTCGCCAGAACCAGATCGTCAACAGAAATCATAAACCGCTCAATTATGCGTCATACATGTGTCGGGTGTGCACCATGGAAAAACAGCCATCCGTATTTTTCCCATTCCACCACAAAATTCACAAGGTGCCATGAGGTTAATGTAAGGCTTCGTGGTTAAAATGAATGTGAAGCTTTCGTGAGAGTGATTAACCAGTTGTTTTCCTCCATTATGTTAGGAAATGACTACTGTTCTTGTACAACAAGTGACAAACAACCCGGAAAAGGGCATGGGCGACCGAGGTTCCAAGCTGACGTTTCAACACATTCGCCGCAATGTGAAACAGGCCGTACGCCATGATTACCTGATTCTGGCGGCGTTGGCGCTGGTGGTTGGCACTGCCGCCGGTGGTGCCGTCATTATCTTTCGCGAAGGCGCCCGGTGGATTCAGTGGCTTTACTACTCGACGGAAACGGAACGGTTTTTCCTGGTCGCCCAGGAACTGCCCTGGTGGCTGTTGCTGTCTGTGCCGACTGTGGGCGGTTTGATTGTCGGCATTGCCGTGCACTGGACTCTGCCTGACCGTCGACCACACGGCATATCGGACGTGGTCGAGGCCTACGCCAGGCGAAATGGTTATATGTCCATCAAGACCGGTCTCGCGACCGCACTGACCAGTGCCGCATCTATCGGCTGCGGTGCGTCTGTCGGCCGGGAAGGACCCGCCGTCCATCTGGGCGCGTCACTGGCCGGTTGGGTTACCACCAAGTTGCATCTGTCGCGATCACTGGCCCGCACGGTGCTGGGATGTGGCGTGTCTGCGGCCGTGGCCGCATCATTCAATGCGCCGCTGGCCGGTGCCCTGTTCGCCAGCGAGGTTATTGTCGGTCACTATGCACTCAGGTCCTTCGCGCCCATCGTTATAGCCAGCGTTGCCGGGACCGTTCTCACCCGACAATGGTTTGGAGATTTTCCGGCCTTTTTTGTTTCTGAAACCCTGTTCGCGTCGTTGTGGGAGTTCCCGGCATTTGTGCTGCTCGGTGTCGCTTCCGCGGTCGCAGCCCTTGTCCTGATGAACGGCGTTCGGCTGGCCTCGAATGTGGCCAAAAAGCTGCCCGGACCAACCTGGTATCGTCCTGCTGTCGCCGGATTTGCTGTTGGTGTGATCTCCCTGATGTTCCCCCAGGTTCTCGGCGTGGGATATGGTGCCACAGAGTCTGCCATGCTGCTTCAGTTTGGATTCTGGACCCTGGTCGGTATCGGTCTAGCCAAAATTATCGCCACATCCATGTGCCTGGGCTTTGGTTTCGCCGGCGGCATTTTCAGCCCCGCACTGGTTATCGGGGCCATGCTCGGGACCTCCTACGGTATGATCGCAACACAAATATTCCCCGACCTGTCGTCCGGCCCGGATGCATACGCCCTGGTCGGCATGGGCGCGGTTGCGGCGGCGGTGTTGGGCGCGCCAATTTCCACAACCCTGATCGTGTTTGAATTAACCGGCGATTATGCGCTGACTCTCGGCGTCATGATCGCGGTGGTAATCGCCAGCGAGATAACACAGATTTTCTTTTGCCGTTCGTTCTTCACCATGCAGCTCAATGATCGGGGCATTGATCTGAAGGGCGAGTTCGAATCAGAGGCTCTGAAAACCCACCGGGTCCGTCAGGTCATGGAAACACAAACCAAGGGCATGCCGTTACATGCGCCGCTGACAGATATTCGAAAATCACTGCAAAAATCCACCTCCGGTGAGCTTTTTGTCGTCAACGAAAACGGAACCCTGTACGGCACGATCACGCTGGCCGATCTTCATGATCTGGCGTTCGATCGCAGCAAGGACGACACGACTGACGCCGCTGATGTGGCCCGGAAACACGCGCCAGTCGTTGCCATGGCTGACGATCTGGGCGCGGCACTGGAAGTCATGCAGGAAAATGGCGAAGACCATATCGCCGTTGTTGATAACGTCGAAACCATGAAGTTCGTCGGCTGTGTTCATCACCGCGACGTCATGAGCGCCTACAACCGCGCCCTCGCCCAGGTCCATCACGAAGAACACGATTTGTAACGCCTGGTCTTGACTGGCCGTTCGTAGGCACGGCCCCTGTTCGGGATACACAAAACAGGAATAACGGATTGCGAATAGTGAACTGTCAGATTCCAGGACAACAACAGACCGTGTTCGTTACAACGAAAAACTTCGGTTCATGGCCCTGAGTGGACTAGCCGGAATTTCCATGTACAGGGAACCAATTCTTGTCACTGCGCAAAGAATCACCCATCCCTCAAGTGCCAACCCAAGATCAGGCCACACTGCTCCCGTGGTTTGCCATACTGCTGCCTTCAGAATCTGTGCATCCAGAGTGCCCACCCTGTCTGATGGCCACATGATACCAGAATCCAGGTTTTTGACAGGCACACGTAGCCATTAGCCAGCACGACATTGCTACGTGCCAATACATTACTGGATTTTGCAGCCCCCAACGCAGACATTCGACGCTGGGAGGGGAAATCGCCGCTGGCTTTCGAAAAAAATCCCGCATAACCTGTTGATGATTGTTCGCAACTAAATACGGGTAGCCCTATAAGAAACGTACAGGGAATTCATTCAGAACTTGATCGAGGACCGAGGTTAACATCGGCGTTGCGGGAAACTAAGCCAGGGGGCCAGCATGGAGCATGAAACAACAGGATTTTCGATTTGGGAGTACTCGGCAATAATTTTCGCCGTTGTGGTGGTTTCCAAACTCATCAGCAAGAAAACACGTACAGTCGACGTGCTCTGGTTCATTGTCGCGGGTGCGCTCCTGACAAACCTGGGCTTTCTGCCCGAACATAATGAGTTTCTCGAAATCATCGGGGAATGGGGCATCCTTTTCATCATGTTCGCACTTGGTGTCGAAGAGGATTTAGGCAGGTTTTCGCAAGGTCTGAAACGAAGCATGGGCGTGGCATTAATCGGTGCGGCATTCCCGTTTATAGCCGGTTACGGTACTGCAACACTCTTTGGGTACGATCATAATTCGGCCATGTTATGGGGCCTGACGATGACTGCAACGGCGGTCTCGCTCACAATGATGAGCTTGCGCGGCGATCTTATGCATAGGTCGACAGCAGCAACCGGTATCATGACGGCGGCTGTCATTGATGACGTTCTGTCACTCGTCGGCGTCGCGATTTTAGTCCCGATTATCGTAGCCAGTTCCCTTGGCGGCGGCGAAACAACAAGTATGGGCGACATCGGTATTATCCTCGTCAAGGTCATCGTATTCTTTGGCGTGACATTGTTTCTGGGCCTGGTGGCATTTCCTGAAAACAGCCCAAAGGAACTACCCGTCAATGCGTCGCTTTATCAAAAGCTGGATTACAAAATCAGTCAATTTGCGGCCAAATTCGGGGCACGAAAGTTCCTGATGGTGCATTCAGGCGAATTCACACCGTTGATCATGCTGTTTATGGCCATGTTTGCAGGCGTTGTCGCGCACCTGCTCGGGTTTCACCCGGCAATTGGCGCTTACTTTGCCGGACTGTTTCTGCATGCTGACTACTTCATTCACAAAAAGATCAAAAAGGTCGAAAATGAAGAAGGAGAAATAATTGAAGAGGAAGAACACGACGATAAATTTCACGAAGCTGCGCACGTGGTTGATCACATTGCCTTCACCATTTTCGGGCCCATATTCTTTGTCAATCTTGGCGGGAAGCTGATATTCGATCCTGAGGTGATGTTAAAGGCGTTACCGGCCGCCATCTTCCTGTTTGTCACAATTGTGGTTTTTCAGGTGATCTCCGCCTGTCTGGCCGCGCGCTTTACGGGTAGATACAAGTGGCATGAAGGAGTGATGATCGGCTTCGGGATGCTTGGACGGGCCGAACTTGCCTTCATTGTGATTAACATTGCATTCGTGCAAAACAAAATCATCGACACCAGCCAGTTCTACACGTTGATGATCGCGTGTTTCATGTTGAATGTCACCGTCCCGCTTGCCCTGAAATGGTGGAAACCTTACTACCTGGGGTTCAAGCAGCTAACGGTTATGGGGGTAACATTGTCGCGACCAGAGCCTGCACCGATTCCAAAAGACATGCCTGAGTACAGCGAGATGATGGCGGAAGAAAGAAACCGTTACCTGAAAGACGAGTAAACTACGATTGTCCCGATCAGATACTTGGATTCCGATCAATTTCTATCAATGGGGTGTTTGGGATCGCTTTCGTCATGTCCGCGTCTTCTCGTTCCTGGAGCCGCAGTTCCATATTCGCGCGGAAAATCGACATGAGCCGATGAAGGGGTGAAATCAGAAGATCGGTTTCCTCGCTTGCGTTGTATGCGGGCGGCGTTGCACGCAGAATCTCCGGCAGATTTTGTCTCTTGTTGTCCAGACTCACTACGCACCGGGCCCATTACGCACCGGGCCCATTACGCCCCGGGCCACGTATCACTAAGACGCATGCCTTCTGGCCATGGGTCATGGGGATCCAGCATATGCTGGTGTGTTCCCGTCACCCACGCGCGACCGGATATGAGCGGCACAATAGCGTCTGTGTCACCGACCCTGGTGACAGACTCGATGGAACAGTCAAACCGCGAATCAATCAGCGAACGGCCCTGAAAATGCTCACCGATGGCAAGTTCGCCACGGGCGTGCAGAACGGCCATGCGGGCAGAACAACCCGTACCAGTTGGTGAACGGTCAACTTTGCCGGGCTGAATTGTGACAGCGTTCCGGCCCGTCTTTATGCCGTCAATTTCAGTGACAGGTGCCGCCATCTGGCAAAACGATATATGGGCCCAGTCGGCGTTTTCGGGATGATGGAATCCGATTTGCTCATTGGTGGCATTGATGATGCGAACACCGGTCTCGGTAATGTCGCGGGCCTCATCCGGCGTGAGAGCAAAACCAAGCGCATTGGAATCAACGATGGCAAAACTGTCGCCGCCATAGGCCGTATCGACTTTCACGGTTCCCAGTCCGGCAACCTCCACGTCCGCATCCAGTTTATCCACAAACGATGCCACGTTGCGAACCCGGACCCGGTCAACATGACCGTTGCTGCACGTGGCGACCACGTCAACCAGACCGCCGGGGGCTTCCAGTGTCATGTGGGTTTCCGGCTCCTGCATGGGGATGATGCCGGTTTCCAGCAGTACCGTGGATACACACATGCTGTTTGACCCTGACATGGGTGGTGTGTCCGCCGGCTCCATGATGATCCAGCCCATTTGCGCGCGCGGGTCCTTTGCCGGGACCAGCAAATTCACGTGCCGGAAGACGCCGCCGCGCGGTTCGTTCAGTACGAAGTTCCTGAGCGTTTCGTCCTCGGCGATAAAGCGTGACTGCGCCCACAACGTGTCACCCGGTGGTGGCGCAACACCACCAACGATGACATCGCCGACCTCGCCCTCTGCATGGCAGCTGACCACATGGATGACTTTGCTGGTTCGCATGTTTCTTCCCCTCGGGTTATTTTGCGAGTGAACCACATGGCGTCCAACTATCAACCCACTATTATGTCTTCCGTGTCTGGAGCGCCCGCACAGACATGGTATAAATGCCCCATGTCCGATTCGTTATATCCTGATCCCTTCGCCGAAGACGTACTGCCCATTTCACAACGGGCGGCTGTCGTGCCCGGTCCGGCGTCTTACTTAGACGCGCTGAACGGCACGCAGCGTGACGCCGTCGAAAAACTGGATGGACCGGTGCTTGTCCTGGCAGGTGCCGGAACCGGCAAGACCCGTGTCCTGACAACCCGTCTGGCCCATTTACTGTTACAGGGTAAAGCCAGGCCGTGGGAGATACTGGCCGTTACGTTTACCAACAAGGCAGCCCGCGAAATGCGCGAACGCGTGGCCCATCTCATGGGGCAGGAAATCGAAGGCTGGTGGGTCGGCACGTTTCACGCCATTGGTGCCCGGCTGTTGCGATCACACGCCGAGATGGTGGGCCTTAAATCCACCTTTTCCATTATTGATACAGACGATCAGATCAGGCTGGTCAAACAGCTTCTTGACCTGCACGAGATCGATGAAAAAAGGAACCCGGCACGCAACGTCGTCGGGTTGCTGCAGCGCTGGAAAGATCGCGGGCTGACACCCGACAAGGTATCCAATGCAGAAGGTGCCGATTCATGTGACGGCAAGGCGGTGGAACTTTACGCTGATTATCAGGCACGGCTGAAAACGCTCAACGCGGCGGATTTTGGCGACCTGCTGTTGCACAATCTGACGGTGTTTCAGGAAAACCCGGATATTCTGGCCCGATATCAACAGAAGTTCCGCTACATTCTGGTGGACGAGTATCAGGATACAAATGTATCCCAGTATCTGTGGCTGCGTCTGCTGGCCCAGAGCCACCACAACATCTGCTGCGTCGGTGATGACGACCAGTCCATCTATTCTTGGCGCGGCGCGGAAGTGGGCAACATCCTGCGGTTCGAAAGCGATTTTCCCGGCGCGCACGTTGTCCGCCTGGAACAGAATTACAGATCGACCCCGCACATTCTGGCCGCCGCATCCGGGCTCATTGCCCACAACGAGGGGCGGTTTGGCAAGACCCTGTGGACCGATGTGAACGATGGCGAGCAGGTTCGGGTTCGCGGCATCTGGGATGGCGAAGAAGAGGCGCGGTATATTGGCAGCGAAATCGAGGCGTCAAGGCAGGGTGGACAGAGCCTGAACACCATGGCTGTGCTGGTCCGTGCCGGTTTTCAGACCCGCGAGTTCGAGGACCGGCTGATCACGCTGGCCATACCTTACCGGGTCATCGGCGGTTTACGGTTTTACGAGCGTCAGGAAATCAGGGATGCCGTGGCTTACCTGCGGGTTATCGCCCAGCCTGATGACGATCTGGCGCTGGAACGCATCGTCAATCTGCCAAAGCGTGGCATCGGGCAGGCCACCATGCGCACACTCCACCTGTTTGCGCGGTCTGAAGGTATACCCCTCACCACGGCGATTCTGCGTCTGATTGAAACGGATGAGCTCAAACCCAAAGTCCGCACGACCCTGCGTGATCTGATGAACGACTTCGCCCGCTGGCGACAAATGCTGGGCGATATGCATCACCCGGAAATGGCTGCCGCCATGCTGGATGAGTCGGGCTACACCGGCATGTGGCAGACTAAAGCCCGGGGCGACAAATCCCCCGATGCCGCCGGTCGGCTGGACAATCTGAAAGAACTGATCGCGGCGCTGGAAGATTTTGAAAATCTGGGCGGGTTTCTGGAGCATGTCAGTCTGGTCATGGAAAATGAAGACAAGGAGGACGTGGACAAAGTCACTCTGATGACTTTGCACGGCGCCAAGGGACTGGAGTATGACACCGTGTTCCTGCCGGGATGGGAAGAAGGCCTGTTTCCCCATCAGCGCGCGCTGGATGAAAACGGCACGGCCGGGCTGGAAGAGGAACGCAGGCTGGCCTATGTGGGCCTGACCCGCGCCCGCAAACGGGCCATGATCAGTTTTGCCGCCAACCGCCGGGTCTACAATCAATGGCAAAGTGCCATTCCGTCGCGCTTCATTGATGAACTGCCGTCCGAAAATGTCGGCGTGGATACACAAACCGGGCTGTATGGCTCAAACCGCCAGATCAGCAACGGTGGTGGCGTATCCAGCTATGATCCGGATGAAGACGGCTATCAGCAGAATTTTCGTCACCGCGGCGCATACCGGGAAAAACTTCAGAGCGCCGACATCTGGCAGACCGATTACCGCGAAGATACGGGTCGAACGTTCGATGTCGGCGCGCGGGTGTTCCACCAGAAATTCGGCTATGGCAACATCCTGCACGTAGACGGAAACAAGCTGGAGGTTGCCTTTGAGAAGGCGGGAACCAAGAAGGTCATGGACAGCTTTGTGGAAACCACCAGTGGGTAGCCTTTTCAGTGGGTAACATTTCATGACCGGTGCAGCGCAGGGTTTCCTTTGGCTCACCGCCTGTCGGGTTCCACTGGAGGCCGTTGACGTGTTTGAAGACTATCTGCGTCGGCATTGTGCGGCGGTCTCGGCCATCATGGGCGTCAACGATGACGAATGGATACTGGAAGGCCTGAGCGAGGTCGAACCTGACCGGGAACTGGTTGAACGTGGGGCGCGCGCACTGGCCCGGGATACAGGTTTCGATCTGCCCAGTTTCAGGTACGACCTGCGACCACCGATCAACTGGGTTGCCGAGAACCTGGCATCCTTTCCGCCCGTACAATGGGAACGGTACTTCGTCCATGGTTCCCACTATACCGACCCCATACCGAGCGGACTGGTGCCACTGAAACTGGACGCCGGAACGGCATTCGGTTCCGGTGAACACCCGACAACAGGCGGTTGTCTGCTGGCTCTGCACAAGCTGGCGAAACGACACATCTTCAAACGACCGCTGGATGTTGGCTGCGGTTCAGGCATTCTGGCAATCGCGGTTGCAAAAACATGGGGTGTTCCCGTGCTGGCGACCGACATTGACCCGGAATCAGTCATCGTCACAGCCGCCAATGCACGGCTTAATCAGGCCCGCGATCTGGTTGCATCAACTGTCAGTGACGGGTATGGAAACAGGCGTATCGCCAGAAACGGACCATACGATCTGGTTACATCAAATATTCTGGCCCGTCCGCTGGCCCGCATGTCGAAAGACCTGGGGCAACTTCTGGCACCCGGCGGTTTTGCTGTCATCTCAGGCGTGGTGGAACGGGATGCACAGTGGATGATGTCGGCACACCGACTGGCCGGACTTCACCTGGTCGCCCATACGGTGTTGAAGGGCTGGTCTACGCTGGTGTTCCGTCGTCGCTGAACAACCAGCCGCATAATACCGTCGCGACCGAGGCCGCAACTAGCTGACGGCTCAACGGGATCGAACGATTTCTCATGCAGAACCGGCCCGCGCCCGGCGTTCCCGATAGACTCCCATGCCGCCCTGTACGGCCACACAGGACAGGACGATAACGCCGCCTGCCAGTGCCATGGGTGAGGGAATTTCCACGACAATCAACCATGCCAGAATGGGTGCCAGCACGGATTCCGACATAGACAGCAACGCGACTTCTGCTGCGGGGATGTAGCGTGTTCCGATGGTGATAAACATGAAGCCCATACCCATTTGCACGACACCAAGTGACAGCAGCAAATACAGGTCAGTCCGCGACACCATAAGCGAGTCAGCAAACAGGAAACCCACGGCCCCCGATATGAAGCCAGCCATGCAAGTAGCGGGCAGCATATCCATGTCGCCGGCGCGGCGGATCAACACGAGCATCAGACCGAAGGTCAGCGGCAGCATCAACGCCACCAGATTTCCCACCATGCGTCCACCCGACAGTCCATCCACGAACATCAGGCCCATCCCGAGGACGGCACCGGCAATGACAAGGCATGTGGCGAATGAGACACGCTCGCGCAAAAGAAGCCACCCGAACACCGCCGCAAACAGCGGGCTGGCACTGATGATGAACGATACATTGGCGACAGTCGTCAACATCATACCGAACACATAACAGGAAAATCCGCAGCCCATGGTCACGGCCATCCACACACCGTTGGTTCCGACAGCCCTGAATGCATTCAGGGTATTGGATCGATGGCGATAGGCAATGACGATCAGCATCAGGCAGACAAACCCGAAGGAACGATAGAACAGTACCGTCCAGGAATCCGTGACCGTCAAAAACCGGATAATGATGCCGCCGGTACTCAGAAACGCTCCACCCAGCAGAATACAGATGATGCCTATGATCACGGCGCGGGAGGAGTGTTCAACAGCATCGGTTTGCATGATGGTTCTCAGACTTCTTCAGAAAAGTTTCAGGGTGAGATCGGCGGATAGTTTCGCCGGTTCCAACGCACTGTATGCCAGCCCCACAGGAAAAACACCACACCGGCGCCGCCTAACCACCTGAGCATGTCGGCAAGCGTTTCCTGCTGGTTATCTAGCTGGCTGGCAATTTCTGCATAGGTAATCGAAGTCTGTTGATCGTCCGGTTTGTAGGTATTGGACTCCTCAAGCGCCCATATGGTGTAAGGTCCGGGTCCATCCAGTGCGGACTTTTCCACCAGCACGTCGGCATACACACCCACGCGGTCGCGAACCTTGTAATAACCCGGATGGCTCCACGGGAACTCGAACTCACCGTCAATATCCCGGAAGGTAATGTAAACAGACACATGTGTTGGCAGCATGGATCCGGCGCCCGTATCCGAAATGCTGTCCCGGATGATAATACGCCGGATGTCACCGCCTGAAGAGACCAATTCGTCCTGTTCCGGGTACCCCCACGGCCACAGTGACAGCGCCGCAAAGGCATAGACCAGCACACAACCAACAGACATAAAGAACCAGGGCCAGACACTGCGCGGACCGCGTACGGGAGCAGAAGCTTTGGTTCCATAGAGAGACATCGGGCACCCTTTGGCGTGGCACTGGGCCTATGCGATACAACATGACTGCACACGCTGCAATCAAAGTCGTGGATCAATCCCGGATTGTTGCAACTTCACGTATCAGTTTGCTTCGTGGAGCAGTTCACGCGACCGACCGCTATCATTCAGTTCTATGAGTAATTTTTCAATGTCGGGGGCCAGCCGGCGGTGTCTGACATTCAGATAGTGATAGAGCGTTACGGCCTCAACCGGTGGTTTTAACACAACGATGTCAGGGTACTCCGATACCAGCTTTTGTGCATCTGACGTGATTACGAGACCAACCTCGATTCGACCACCCGCTACCATTCTCGCAATCGCCGTCGAATTCTTGGCGGGCATTGCGTTCAGTTCTCGGGTTCTGATGTCGAGAATTCTGTATCCGCGTGGATAGCCGATACTGTACTTTCCCAGTTCCGACCAGATACTTTGCCGGATGTCTGTTTCTGCATTGACGATTGCAGAGAAACTCAGGGTGTAGACCGGCTCTTCCACGCGAACAAGATTGGGGTACTCGGTTTCAGTGCCGATTACTCGCGCCAGTTCGGCATCGGATACCCCGGCGTTGACTTCCACAAGGCTGCGTTTTGCCGGGCGATACACCAGGTCAATATCATGCCCGATGATCCGGTAGACTTCCTTCAAGAGATTGAAGATTGGCCCGGACTCGGGAAACTCCGCAGTCGACACCGTGTACGTCTCTGCTTTGGCCGTATGGAAGAAGCCCAGACACAAAACCGCGAGGACAAAAACAAATCTCATACCATCACCTTTAGGTCGGTCAACTACACTCTACACGAAACCACATACATAGAGTACTCATACGCCACAGCAAGCAGGGCTTCCGATTATCGGCACAGGAAATACGTGACCTGGAACGCCGGATGGACAACAATCAGGCCAGAGGTTTACAACCCGGCATTCGCAACATCGTGACGTCTGCCACCATTTAAACCAGAGGGCTGCATCCAATGTCGACTCATGTTCTCGCCATTGATCAGGGCACATCGTCATCACGGGCTATTCTGTTTGATCAGAACTGTGATGTGGTTGCCGTCGCGCAACAGGAGTTTCCGCAACATTTTCCGGATTCCGGCTGGGTCGAACATGACCCGGAAGATATATGGACATCGACTCTGGAGACCTGTCGCGCGGTTATCGCCAAGGCGGGTGTTGATTCCAGCGGCATAGCCGCCATCGGTATCACCAATCAGCGCGAAACCACCGTGGTATGGGACCGCGACAGCGGCAAGGCCATCTATCCGGCCATCGTGTGGCAGGACCGGCGCACCGCCGATGTGTGCACCCGGTTGAAAAACGAGGGCCATGAAGCCGCCGTGACGGAGCGGACCGGCCTGCTGCTGGACCCGTACTTCTCCGGCACCAAGGTGGCCTGGATACTGGATAACGTGGATGGCGCCAGACAGGCCGCCAGTGACGGTCGTCTGGCTTTTGGTACCATCGACAGTTTCCTGTTGTGGCGGCTGACCGGCGGCCGCGTTCATGCCACGGACGCCACCAACGCCAGCCGCACCATGTTATACGACATTCACCGCGGTGCGTGGAACGATGACCTGCTCGCCATGCTGGACGTGCCCGCCAGCCTGTTGCCGAGAGTTCTGGACAGCGCAGCGGACTTTGGTGAAACCGATGCAGGCATTTTCGGATCCGCCATTCCTGTTGCCGGGATCGCCGGTGATCAGCAGGCCGCCACCGTAGGTCAGGCCTGTTTCCGGCCTGGCATGATGAAATCCACCTATGGCACGGGCTGTTTTGCCCTGCTCAACACAGGCGAACAGGCCGTCAGGTCATCCAGGCGCCTGCTCACCACCATTGCTTACCAGGTCGGCGGCAAACCCACCTACGCGCTGGAGGGATCGATCTTTGTGGCCGGAGCCGGGGTACAATGGTTGCGTGACGGTCTGGGTATTATCGACAGCGCGGCGGAAACCGGCCATCTGGCAACGCAGGCGGACCCGGCGCAGGACGTATACCTGGTACCGGCGTTTGTCGGCCTCGGCGCGCCGTATTGGGATGCCGAGTGTCGTGGTGCCATCTATGGCCTGACCCGGGGCACGGGTCCGGCAGAGCTTGCCCGCGCGACGCTTGAGAGCGTGTGTTTCCAGACCCGTGACCTCATGGAGGCCATGACCAGTGATATGACTGGTGATATGACCAGTGATATGACAGATGACGTGACCAAAGACATGACAGGCAACAGGAGTGAGCACCACGATACGGTGTTACGGGTGGATGGTGGCATGGTGGCATCGGACTGGACCATGCAACGTCTGGCCGACCTGCTGGATGCACCGGTGGACAAACCCACGGTCACGGAAACCACCGCCCTGGGGGCCGCCTGGCTGGCCGGGATGCAGGTGGGCGTTTATCCCGCCATGGATACGTTTGCCGACCAGTGGGCACTGGAAAAACGATTCACACCGGTCATGGAACAGGCGGAACGGGACCGACGTTACGCCGGATGGAAAGACGCCGTGCGCAGAACCTTATCGACGGACGCAATGGAGAACTAGATGCCAGAGAATAAAACAGACAGCAAAAATCTGCGCATCGACGGACAGCGTCTGTGGGACAGCCTCATGGAAATGGCCAAGATCGGCGCGACCGAAAAAGGTGGCTGTTGTCGGCTGGCCCTGACGGATCTGGATCGCGAGAGCCGCGACCTGTTCACCCAGTGGTGTCGGGACGCGGGCTGCACCATTCGTGTTGACAAAATCGGCAACATCTTTGCCCGCAGGCCGGGTCGAAACAATGATCTGGCGCCGGTTATGACCGGCAGTCACCTGGACACCCAGCCCACGGGCGGGCGCTTTGATGGCGTATACGGTGTGCTGTCCGGGCTGGAGATCATCCGCAGCCTCAATGATCTGGGTTACGAGACCGAACGCCCCATCGAAGCCGCCGTGTGGACCAATGAAGAAGGCTCGCGGTTCGCGCCGTCCATGGTGGCGTCCGGGGTGTTTGCCGGGGTTTTCGATCTTGAATACGGCCTGTCCCGCGCCGACGAGGACGGCAGGACCATGGGCGAGGAGCTGGAACGCATTGGTTATGCTGGCGATACAGACGTCACCGGCCATGACGTGCACGCTTTTTTTGAGGTCCACATCGAACAGGGTCCGATCCTGGAAGAAGAAGACATCACCATCGGCGTTGTCACCCACGCACAGGGCCAGCGCTGGTACGAACTGACCCTGACGGGTGTGGAATCTCATGCCGGACCAACCCCCATGGACCGCCGCCGCGACGCCCTGCTGGGTGCGGCCCGCGTGGTTGAACTGGTCAACAAAATCGGCCACGACCATGCGCCGGTTGCCTGCGCCACCGTGGGTATGCTCAATGTGCATCCCAATTCGCGCAATGTGATTCCGGGCCAGACATTCGTCACCATCGACATGCGCCACCCCAATGACGATGTACTGGCTCAAATGGACGAGGCCGTGCGTTCGGGTATCGCGGAAATCGCTGATCGAACCGGGCTTGAATCCGAACTGGACCAGATTTTCTACTACGCCCCCGTGCCGTTTGATGAAAGCTGTATCGATGCCGTCAGGCGTGGCGTGGACGATTGCGGTTACTCATCCAGAGACATGGTATCCGGTGCCGGGCACGATGCCTGTTATCTGGCCGGTGCGGCACCCACCTCCATGGTGTTTGTGCCCTGCATCGACGGCATCAGCCACAATGAGGTGGAAGACGCCAAACCGGAATGGATCACCGCCGGGTGCGATGTGCTGTTACGGGCTGTACTGGAAAAGGCCGGTCACGTCAGCAACTGAGCGCCCGTTCCCGGGTAGCCGTAGCCCCCGCCGTAATTTCTGAATGCCCGAGGGGAAACGCCTGACAGGCGAACGCGCACTCTCGAGTAGCGAACATCTGCCTGCCAGGCAATCAGCAATCCCCCAAGAGCAAGTTTTCTCCGCAACAGAGAAGGTGTTGAGATGATTGCCTGCATCAGGTTTCGCATCCGATTCATCGCGATGCAAGGGTACTTTTAACGAATGTACCTTTTGTTCTAAGTTTTCTGTTGTTTTCTGCCGTTTTGTTCGACGTTATGGGCCGGGACAGGGCCGCGCCCGTGTGGCGCGGAGCATTAGCCGGGCCTTATTCAGGGCGGGTGAAGATATGATTGCCGATGCCCTCAAAGGGTCCGGCTGAAACAATCGCATCGTCATGGATGCTCAGCACATAACCCAGGTCCTGCATGTGTTCGGCAATACGCATGTGGTCCGCCGCCGTGGTGTCCAGTTCGATCAGGACAGACTGAACATTCTGGCTCTGGAGCGTGTTTTCGCCACTGGCCATGACCTTGTGCTCGATTCCGTCCACATCGACCTTGATATGCAGCCGCGATGACTGTTCCAGCAAACCATGCTGGTCCACGAAGTGGTCGAGAGATACACACGCGCAGCCCTGCCTGAATGCTGCGGTGCGGGGTTTCAGACGAAAATCGACCTCGTCACCAAAACTGTGCAGGCTGCCGCCGACCTGAAATTCACTCAGATACAGGCTGTCGAAAAACACGCCGTCTTTTTGGCCACCGTCGTGTTTGTCACTGTCGTCACTGATCGCCAGACAATAGGCGCTCACCTGTTTATCCATGCCGTTGATGAAGATGTTCTTGCACAACAGGCCGTAATTCTGACTTTCCGGCTCGAAGGCGATCACGCGTACGCCCTGTTTCAGGGCGGCCCACATGGAGAACATGCCCACGTTGGCACCGATATCAATCAGGACATCGTTTGCATCAAAGGTGGAAATCCATTCCAGCGTGTCCGGCTCTTTTGTGAACAGCGTATTGACCCGCCACAGGCATTGCTGGTTTGGCACGCAGAACTGGATGCCTTCCACCGTGGCCACCGGGCTTACCTTTTCGTAGGCCTCGAGATCAAAATCAGCCACTGGACTGTCTCAGATAGAGATGGATGATATTGCGTTCTTCGCCCTCGTTGACCGGTTCCACACCGTGAAACGAGTTGTCGGTTTTGACAAACGCCAGCGCCGAGTTGGGCCTGTACGGTGCCGTGAACACACGGGTGAAATCTTCGGTCTTGTGATGCGGACCGCCCTCGCATGTAAAGCCGGGCGTTTTGGGAACATAGATACTTGTGCCCAGATGTTCGTTGTCACGTGTTTCCGGCAGGTAGACAATGAGCACCACAAACCGCACGGGATTATCGGTGTGCGGACCCAGTTTATAGTTGGTTTTGTCCCGGATCAGGATTGAATCGGGCTCAAAAGTCGCATTTCGGGTCAGTCGCTGACCGACCGTGTCGCCAAAATGATCCAGCAGCGTGGCCGCTGTTTCGGCACTCCTGATCGTGCGCATGGCGGTATTCCAGTAGCGACCACAGTCCGTCATATTTTCGTCCAGGCGCATAACAAATCGGTCCGGATATGGCTCTGTCCCTACAGTGTTGTATACATTGCGGAGCTTGCCTATGGGCGAATACGCACCTTCACCCGGCATGGTATCCATCAGACCGGCATAAAAATCGTCCGGGAAAACATTCTCAAAAAACAGGTGTGGAAACGGCCAGTTGCGTATCCGCGCATTGGCAAGATTGTACGTCAGGTGCGCCTGCACCGATGGTTCGGAGACTTCGTTCATGGGTTTACAAGACCATGTTTTGAGGGGGGCGTTCAAGTGTTTCGTGAGGCGGGTTTCAGTATGCCGTGGACGCTGTGGCTCTGCTGGACGGGTATCCGGTGCAGTTGCAGAAATCGGTTGCACGTTCAACCTGCCCACTGACCAGACCAATGATTGACACGGCATCACGAGACGGACGGCCTTGAAGCCCGCAACGCTTCATGCGGTCTACGATATTCTCTGACTGGTCGCGCAACTGACGCGCCCTGATCTGGCCGTCTAGGAAGGTTTCTCTGCCGACCTCATGGCCGACCATCGCCGACCAGACCTCTTTGTCTGTGATTTCGAGAGCCGCTACCAGTGAACGCGACCCATCGTTTGGAGAGGGTCAATGGGAGGGTCGACAGTGCTCAGCTTTGAGTTGTAAAGTGCCGAGCTATGGAAAGAAAACTTGCCAGCACTCTCATACTCGAAGCATTTATGCTCCTGTTTTTTACGTGGTCTGCATGGGATAGGTACTTTGATGAAAATTACGCGTTTGCTGTTCTTTTTCTTGCGGGCGCTGTCCACTCGCTTTATCGAATTTTCAGACGACTCCTTTCCAGAACTGGTGAATTTCCGAAACCGAATAAGTACGATTTCGTCATCAATTCTTTCTTGATCATCATATTTTTTGGTGTCGGTGGATATCTGTTCTATGAGGGACGAGAAGAAATGGGGACTTTCGTTTTCTTTCTTGGTGTGGCAATGGCGTTTTTGGAAGTTTGGTGTCGCCGCCGCCGTCAATAACAAACGTGATGCGGCCGATTGAACATGACACTGGGTTCCGCCTGACGGCGGAGTAGCATCAGCTTTAAGAGCGCGGAGGGTTTCGGAGACTGTCTCGGTGCGGTCTCGGTGAGGCCGAGTATGCATCAAGGTTGAAAGGCAGGCCGAGGGCAGGATGATACCTGAGGCCTCGGCTCCGCGCTCCCAAAATCCTGCCGGTGCCACGCCCGCACGTTCTGAATCCTGCGTTACCGGTTTAGCAGGGATATGAACCACAGAGTCACGGAGATGAAAAAGGTTTAAGCCTTTTATTCTTAGTCTCGGGCTCTCTGTGGTTCAAAATTTCGGCCTTGACTTTTAACCAATTTTATGCTCTTATTCCTATATAATATTTGACATCGTGATTCAGTATCTGGATGACAGAGGCCAGACGTTGCTCGACCATATACGCATAATACGGGTGGTATCGTGCAAATCAGGTCGTTTGCGGCGAAATGGACTGAACCGGTAACACCCTCTCAGGCCATTTCATGGCCTTGCCGGGCAGCAAAAGTAGTCAAAAGTCTACCGAATTATGGAAAATTCTTTTCGCTAACCCGTTGTTTTCAAACAAAATGTAGACCTCAAAGGGGTAAAATAGTGTGCAAAAGTGGTCGAAAGTCTACAAATTGAGGGGAATCAATCCCTTACGCGCCGCCATGCGCTATGTGATTCTTTTGTACGACACGTACCAACCGAGATGACAGCCAGTTTCACCACGCTCTATACTATACACATGGGTGAGTTCGAACGAAGCAGAAGAGAATCATCTGGATGGCGCATCTGGGAAGCCATTTTACTCGTTGTAAACATCACAATTGCACTCATTGCAATTGCACAAGGAGCATTTGGCACCGCGACGTTTTTCGGATTTTTGATAGTATGTGGGGTAATTTACTTCATTGTCGACAATCGACGAAAATCACAAACTGAAGATGACTGACGAAAATGGTGGGCGCGACAGGGATTGAACCAGTGACCCCTG